>JADFYT010000290.1 GCA_015232935.1 Desulfamplus sp. | reverse complement strand
GTTGCGGGCATCCATGTCTTATCCCGGGATTTTTGCACCGGTACGGTACAAAAATCGGTGGCTGGTGGACGGTGGTGTACTTGATCCGGTTCCTGTAGGCGTAACCAGGACTATGGGGGCTGATATTGTTATTGCCGTCAACCTTGATTCCGATCTCATATCACGCAAACGCCACAAAAAAACCAATGTGGTTACTGAAATCAAACCGCCTCCGGTCAGCAACCAATTTCTAAAAACACTTGCTTCTCGTTATGAAGCCGCAGAAAAAGCTATCAGGGAACGCCTGGAACTCCAGAAAAAAGATGATGAAACTCCGCCCGGTATCCGGCAGGCGATCAATGCTTCCATACAACTAATGCAAAACCGCATCACAAGAGTCAATTTTGCAGTCAATCCACCGGACATTTTAATCACGCCGCGTTTAGGTGATCTCAAGATGTTTGATTACGATCAGGTGGAGCATGCCATCGAAGAAGGATACATTGCCGCTCGGAACAAGGTAAACGACATCAAGATGATGCTGGGCTCCCTGGAAGCAGGAGCAGATACCAAAGAAGATTGATTAAATAGCGAAAGGCCATAGCCTGGCCTGCTCCGACCGTTCCGGTTATATAAAAAAAATCATCAGGACATCAAGGGAAGGAAAAAAAGAGCACTGAAATCAACAGCTTCCTGCAGGGTAAAAATTTCCCTGTCATCCGGATTCTGCTCAAGCCAGCAAGTTGCGGTATCACTGTCTTTAAGGAACATCATCTCCATGCATAGACTCTTTGCACAGCAGGTACAACTACTTGCAGCACCCCAGGCTATGCCGAAACAAACATCAGCGGCACCGGTTTCGTTCTCTATGATTTTTCCTGATTGATTTATAAAAACTGGCTCGCCGGAAACCCTGCACACCGAAGATATCCGTGTTTTCATACCGAACATGGGACTGACCGCCAATGAATCCAGGGCACACATGGCATGAATCTCTTGCCCATTAACCCTTATTTTATGCTCCCGCACTTCCATGGTAAAGGGATAAGCACCCACAGGATCGCCATTTTTAGAAAACACGACCATATCATTGTCAACCAAAACCTTTATTGCATGATCAATGTTGCCGACATGTTGAGCCATCTCATCTCTTGTCAAAATACAACCTTTATCCACAAATGAACGCAGCATCATCTGATGAAGTGCCTTTATCTCCTTACCACAGTTTTCCTGCCTCTCTTTTAAAGGCAATATGCTCATCAACCGTGCAAGAGCTGTTTTTACTTTATTACTCACTGTTTGGCCATCCTTTAATTCTTCTTGCTCTTTTTGTTAATCTATTTATGGTACGAACCACAACTCAAAATCCAGGATATTGTCATCATGTCATTTCAATGAATGCTTCTATTCTTACCCTGAGCTGCTCAGTATCTGATTCGGAATAATCTGTTTCAAGATGAAGGAAAGGAAGTCCGAAAGATTCTTGAACCAATTTCTGGATATGATATGACTCAATATTATATGTATGACAAGCCTGCCATGTAAGATCAACTACGCCATCTATGGAAAATTCCGGAATCATTTCCTTGAGCAGATCAATCCTTGCCTGATTTGGACTCATCACGGAACACGGAATGGACAGATACTGCTCGGACAGTGCCAGCACAGGATCCTTTTCCTCATTGACCTGGAAAGTTTGCTTATAACCACTGCAGTTTTCAAATGCCACAACATTGGCACCAGACTCTTCAATAATCTTTACCACTTTGTCAGACCCAAGACCGATGGGGACACCTGTCAGAAGAATCCGGGGGGTCTCTGTGGTATATTGACTCTCTTTTTTCTCAATAAGTTGAAGGCAGACATCTGCAATTTCATTCATCAGGTCAATCCCTTTTTGTTTGTCTGCAAAAAATCCGGTTTTAAACAGTATCTCGACAAGCTCCATTCCTGTCAAAGGGGATGGTTTGGCCTTCGCAACATCCATCAGACGTTTTTTTGCTTTACGTTCGTTATTTAGAAGTGCAATGGCAAGGCGTATTTTTTCCTGTGTGATTTTTTTATCCGTAAGGGTTTCAAGAACAGTTCCTAGTTTTTCAATTTCGTCTTTCCATGGTTTCAGAGATATTTTGAAATCCTGATTCTGGGGAAGCTGCAACACATGAACAGGTTTAATATCAGACATAATTTCAAACATCTTCTTTTTTCCGTCACAGGTAGTATCAGCCACAATCATATCGGAAAATCTGAAAAACGGACATGTATCGGTGACAGCAAATCCATAACTGCTTTTGATTAACGGACAAAGATTTCTTGGGAGTGTCTCTTCAGCCGCCTCTATTGGTGCCTGACGGGTCCCGCACAAGGGAAGCACAATTGCGTTGGCGGCTACTGCAAGCTCGACAGGTGCGTACAGACAGTAAAATCCAACTACATGGTGTCCTTCATTTTTATGAGCTTCTATGTCCATAAGATTCTGTTCCGCTATCTGCTGGAGCTTTTTAAACAATTGCTGTTTCATCTTCCTTTCCTCTCTTTTTCCATTGCAAGTAGGGCTGCACCAGCAGCACCATTCATTTCAGGTTTTTCAGGGATAAGTATCTCTCTGTTTGTCTCCCTGGCCAATAATTGGGCAATGCAGATATTGTTGGCAACCCCTCCGGTAAAAACAACCGGACCTTCCGGAGAGACTCGCCTCAACATGGACGCTGCTCTTCTTACCACGGCCATATGTAATCCCCGTGCGATCTCGTTTGGATTTTCACCTTTTGCGACCAGTGATGTCACTTCTGACTCGGCAAACACTGTACACATACTGCTGATGCTCAGATCTTTTTTTGCCTTTAAAGCCTGTTGCCCAAAAGTGTCAATGCTGAAACCAAGGTTTTTGGCCATGATTTCAAGAAATTTACCGGTACCGGCGGCACACCGGTCATTCATTTCAAATCTGATAACTTTCCCTGATTCATCGAGCTTTATAACCTTGCTGTCCTGTCCTCCGATGTCCAGCACTGTCACCGCATCAGGGAAAAAATATACTGCTCCTCTTGCATGGGCTTTAATTTCTGTAATAGTTGCCGTGTCGTTTTCGAGTTCAAACAGGTTTCTTCCATACCCGGTGGCTAAAAGGGTATCAAATTCAAGCCCTTTTATTAATTGTTTTGCCTGGCCGACAGGATCAAATCCAGTATCTGTTTTTCTTGTTTCCTTGATACGGTTGTCTTCAAAAATAACGCATTCAATAGATCTGGAACCGATATCAATACCCGCACTAATCATAAAAATTACCTGTTTTTAAAATTTAAAATGATGCATTAATAGATCGGACAGGTATGGAAAATCAAATCGATTGTTGTGATTGGTATAAAAGATGCTATTGAGTATTTCTATTTTTATGCTTTACCATGAAAATGCATTCTGATTTTCATGGTTCGACGGGGTGGCGACCCAACGGCCATGAATGTTTAATCTCG
>JADFYT010000028.1 GCA_015232935.1 Desulfamplus sp. | reverse complement strand
CCCCTTTTGTGATACTTTCTCCTGTTAAATTACGGGTGTCCGCAAATTTTTCGATAAACAGGCGGGTCAAAGGTGCAATATCCTCCTTCCTCTCTCTTAGAGGAGGTACATGTATTGGAAAGACAGCAAGCCTGTAATATAGATCCTGGCGGAACTTTTTTTCTGCTGCCATGCGGCTTAAATCCTGGTTTGTTGCACATATGATTCTGGTATTGACCGGAATTTCGCTGTTGCCTCCTACACGCTGGAACTTTCGCTCCTGTATGGCTCTTAAAAGTTTTGCCTGGGAATTTAGAGGCAGCTCTCCGACCTCATCAAGAAAAAGAGTCCCTCCGTCGGCATATTCAAATTTGCCCTCTTTTCTGCTGTTGGCACCTGTGAAAGAACCTTTTTCGTGGCCAAACAGCTCCGCCTCCACAAGAGTCTCTGTTATGGCCGCACAGTTCACTGCCACAAATCGTTCTGCTCCACGGGCACTTGAGTTGTGTATGAGCTTGGCAATCACCTCTTTACCAGTTCCTGACTCTCCTGTAATTAAAACAGTAGCATCACTCTGGGCAACCTGAATGGCCATGTTTTCAACCTCTTTCATGGCTGAAGAGACAAAAAGAGCTTTTTCGTCAGTGCCGTTTTTAATGGCCTGTTTAAGCCGCACATTTTCATGAAGAATTTTGCCCATGCCCAAAGCACGCTCTACAGCCACCTGAACATCTTTTTCATCAAATGGTTTCACAAGATAGTCCACAGCTCCCAGATGCAGGGCTTCTACTACAGATTCCGTGGATGCAAATGCTGTAATGAACACCACAGGGCATGCTATGTCATTTTCCTTTATCTTTTTGAGCAGTCCTCTGCCATCTAATCTATCCATGCGAATATCGGAAATTACAAGGTCAAAGAAGCCGTGCTGAAGCTTTTCAAAGGCATCTTGACCATCTGCCGCCTCTTCAATAGTGTGGCCCTGGGATGAAAGCATGATTTTTAGTATTAAACGGATACGCTCCTCATCATCCACTATCAGTATGTTAGCCATATTTAACCATCTCTCCGTGTCTGAATCAAATTAGAAAATTATTTTAAAAAAAATGAAGGCACCACATGGGCCATGATTTTGATTTCAAAAGAGGCTCCACCCGACGGTCTGTTTTTGACCATTACTGTTCCGTTATGAACAGCCACAATATCTCTGACAATGGCAAGGCCAAGACCGGTACCCTTTGCCCTTGTTGTAAAGAACGGGTTAAAGATTTCATCTATAATGGATTGGTCAATGCCTTTGCCCCGATCTTTTATTTCGATGACATATGCGGCTCCCTGAAGCCTGCCATGAACCTCAATATCTGCGTCATATTTGATTAGTTTTTCTTCCTTTTTTCTATCCGTCGTGTTTTTTTCATCACTTTTTGGGGTGAGGCTTTGAAAAGTATTTACTGGAACCGAGTGTTCAACAGCGTTCTTCAAAATGTTTAAAATTGCACGCTCCATGAGTACTCCGTCACACTCTACAGGAACATCTTCAATATTAACGGATATTTTAATATTTTTATCCGGAACTGTAAACCTGAACTTTTCTGTTATTTCACCAATAAAAGAGGACATCAAGAGGCGTGAAAGAACAGGCGTTTTGGGTTTTGCAAACATCAGAAACTCATCTACCAGACGATTGAGACGCTGGATCTCTTCATCTACATAAACAAGCATTGTTTTTTTGATATCTTCATCCAGCCCCTTTTTTTTAAAAATGTCCATGCTCCCTTTAATGATGGAGATTGGATTTTTTAGTTCATGAGCTACCATTGTAGAAAATTTTCCAATTTCTGCCAGGCTTTTCTGTTTTGCCATCTCCATGTGTATCTTTTCTGTTTCACGCTGGTGGGCTTTTACCGAGTTGAGCATCTCATTAAAAACTCTGGCTAAAGTCCTGGTTTCCCGAAGGTCTCCGCCTGATGCCCTGACATCAAGATCTCCCTTTGAAACTCTCCTTGATACAGCCACAAGATCAATAAGCGGTGAGGTGATGGATCTGGAAAAAAACCAGTACCATGCCACTGAGACAAATGAGAGAACAAGTGCGATAGCCATGAACAATACACTCATCTCTTTGGTTAGGGATTTCAGGCCGGACGGGGTATAATATAATTCGACATATCCAATTATCTCCTTGTTTGTGTTGACCCCATACATTACCATATCGCCGGTATCAGGCTGTATCTGAAAAATTCGGGTAGTAATTTTGATTGCAGAATCCAGAATCTCATCTATTTCTGTTAATTTGTAAGAATCAAGCGGTTCACTGGAACCAGATGATTTGTCATTAACATTGTGCAGTTTATTAAAATCTGATGATTTACCGGAATCAAACGGATCCTTAGCATTAGATAAACCTGATGATATGCGAGGCTCTTCAGAATCCCTTTTAGTGTTAAACAGATCGTTTCTGTCTGTTTCGGTTATTATGCCGCCTTGAGTGTCTTTAATGATGACTTTTACAATATCCTCCTGTTGAAGCATGTTGGCTGTCAGATTTTCAAGCATCTCGCTGTTTTTAAGCAACACGCCAAGCTCCGCGTTCCTTGCAAGATATTCAGACAGGACAATAAAATTGTCATGGAACCTTTGAGTTACAAACTTGTGAGTAAGCCAGATTCCCATACATCCCATCGTGATAGCTGTTCCCATGATAAAAACAACGGCAATCGACGATAATTTTGTCTCGATGGAGTCGAATTGAATGAAGTCAAGTATCATGGCACGGATTTTCATAAATTACTCCTGGAAAACACCTTGTTAATACAGGGCAATACCTGTCTTGAAGGGTAGATGGGAGAATTATGAAGCAAAACTATCATGGTTCCACCTTGAGTTCCGGTGGCACAGAAGAGCCAAGTTCAAGGCCAAGCAGCTCAACAACAGATTTTTTTAAAGTCATGTGGTAGGCAGGAGTGGATGACCCACATAATTCTTCTCTTGACAGTGTGATGATCTTTTGTGCCATCTGTACACCTATTATCTTGTAATCCAGAATAAAACTCAATGCCGCACCGGATTTATGAAAGAAGCTGTTATATCCTATGACCGGAATCCTTCTGGCAATTGACTGCTTTATTATATGGCTGATAATGGTGGGAGATGATACGGTTTTGTCTGGAATAAAGAGAAGTGCGTCCACATCTGAATTCTCATCCTGATGAAGGCTGTTTACATCGTGCTGCTCTTTGATATAGATCGGGACAGTATTGATTTCGTTGAAGACTCCATGATCTTTTGCACTTTGAAACCAATCGCTGTTGTTATCCGGATCAAATAATATTCCCATTTTTCTGACAGAGGGGAATACTTTTTTAATTTTTGAAATAGTCTCTCTTGAAAACAGATTAAGAGATATTCCACACAATGAAACCCCCTTGGGAATTATGGTTTCAGGGTTGAGAACCATGGCATAGAGAATTTTTCTGGTGTTGGTATCGAGACTGTCGGTGTTGGTATTGAGGCTGCCGGTGTTGGTATTGAGACTGTCGGTGTTGGTGTGGGGAGCAATGCTGTTGTTGGGTATGGTATCCTGAGTCAGCTTGTTATTTTCTACAAGGTAGGAGAGTGCTGATGGGCCAACAGCAACTACAAATGAATAGTTGTCAAGCTGAGTTCCTTTGTAAAGGGGATCATGACTGAAAGGGCTGTTGTTCTGATCTATAAAAATACGGACAACCGGTTGATCCAGGGCAGATTCAAGCCCTTCCACCATCTCGATAAAAGGCTTGATCTCTCTGGAGATCAGAACCGCGACAGGAAGGTTGTCTGCCTGAACCTTTGTTGCAAGTCCAGGCATAGCCATGATTGCTATCAATATCTCCGCTGATATCAACAGGAATACAGGCAGTCTGGCTGTATTCGTTATTGCTGGATTGAATTTCCTGAGCAATAACATAAGCAGCTTTGCTGTAATTACTGTTGGATTTAGATTCTTGCACGGTGAAATAATAGACGGTAAGGATGGCGTACAAATCCAGTGTGATAATTTAGTCGTCCTTCTTTTCAATGAGGTTCTTGATGCTCTCTATTTTCGCTGCAAATTCACGGGTTACACGGTCCGCGGCCTCCCGTGAATCCACCACATGCGGGGTTAACAGAAATATAAGTTCAGTTTTCTTTGTCTCATCTGTCGTGCCTTTAAAAAGATATCCTAAAACCGGAATATCTTTTAGAAAAGGAACTCCTGCGTCGCTGTTATCTATCTGGTTTCGCATCAGGCCACCCATAAGGATGGTTTGCTGATCATTTACCACAAGAGATGTTTCGGCTTTCCTTGTAAGGATCGGATAATTCTTGGCAACCTCATCGTAGCTTCCTCTTGCACTGACCTCCTGTGAGAGCTCCATTTTTACAAGGCCACTTGAGTTTATATGCGGAGTGACATTAAGGATGATGCCGGTTTTCTTGTATTGTACAGAGTTGGTAATGCCACCATTTATATCTGTGACAGAACCAGTAAGCGTAGGTACATCTTCTCCTACCTCTATCATTGCCTCTTTGTTGTCAACGGCCATTATATTTGGCGAGGAGAGAATATTTACCCTGGAGTCTGAACCCAGTGCCGTGACAAGACCTTTCAGGACATCTGTGGAATTGTATATGCCATATGATATGTTCGATGCTGTGCCCAAAGCCTGATTAAAAGCACGGCTTGAGTCTTTGGTATCAAATCCGCCCTGGCCCTGGTAATTTCCAAGTTTGTTGTTCAAGAGCCACTGAACTCCATACTGGGTTTTATCATTAAGGGTCACTTCTGCAATTACAACATTTATAAGTACCTGACGCGGAGTCACATCAAGCTCTTTGAGAACATTCTTGATTATCTTGTAATCCCTTTGGGAGGCTTTAAAGATTATTGCATTATTGGTCTCGTCAGGTATTATCTCTACATCTCCTGAAAGGTCTCCAGATACATTGCCAGTTTTTGGGTTTACTGCAGAATTGTCTTTATTCTTGGATGTGACAGCATTTTCAGTGGGCTTTACAATCTGGGTTTTCTGCGAAGACGACCCGCTTGCCTTTCCCCCATAAAGCTGTTTGAGAATATCAGCCATTTCAACGGCTGTACCGTTTTCCACAAAATAGACAAACACCCCTGTGCTATTGCCGGCATCGTCTCCAAGGTAGTCCATTGCCGAAATCCACTTGTCAACAAGATCAAGGATTTCAGGCCATCTTGTTGCAACCAGAATGGCATTGATGCTGTCAATGTTCAAAATCTCATACCCGCCTTTCAAAGCTCCCGGTCTGTAATAGAGTCCGGCACTTTTGATAAGTTTGGTGATATTCTGGACAATATCCTTTGCCTCTATCTCTCTGACAGGAAATATTCTCCATGAGATATCCATAAAATATGGTACATCCATCATGGCAAGAACGTTAATGACCTTCTCCACGTTCTCAAGAGTATCAGTTACGATCACAGAGTTATTGACAGTATCAATTGAGATTGGAGCCCCTTTGGATGTAAAGGTCTGGATGCTCTTGATAACAGAGGCTGCATCAAGATATTTGAGCCGGATGAGACGGGAGATATCCCCTGAAGCGTCAGGCAGTCCATATTCATATATATCCTGTGAAGAGAGTCCCGCACTCTCGTTTTTTCTGACGACCTTGAACATGTCTCCTGGCCCCTGCGTGATCGACAGATTGCTCAACTGCAGAATATCATTCAAAAGTGCAATAAATTCATATTTGGTATAAGAGCCTGAAAAGTGAAAAGATACTTTTGCCCTGACATGTGGATCTATTATGTAGTTTACCTTGTAAAGCTCGAACAAGGTGGCATCCAAAACTTCAAAAAGATCGGCATTGTCAAAGGCAAGTTCAACCTTGACAGGTGCGGATTCAGCATTCAGGCCAGAAGGTTTTGACTTTTTTCCAGCTTCTTTGCCCACATTTGAACTTTGCCTTTTTTTAAGTGTCTCAATGTTCAATTGCCCCTGTAGAACAGGATTTTTCTTGTTATTGTGCTTGCCTTGGTCGCCTTTGTGTTGATCTTCAAAGCTGTCGGTTGTGGCCTTATCGTCAGAGCTGCTGAGTATGGCCTGATTCCTGAAACTGCTTGTTTCGGCATCTCCTTCAACTTTATTGCCACTGGACTCCTCATCAAAAATAGCAAGATTTTTTTCTTCGGGCAGTGAAGTATAGGCAGCAGCAGGGGGAGTAGAATTAGTGGCAGCAGATGAAACCGAAAGGTCTGGCTGTCTGATATTTTTAGATGGCTGTCCTGTGGTGTTAACAGGCTTATCCGCGGGTCTGGCAAGCTGTTTTTGGGCACTCAGGGCGGGTTGGTCCGGGACTTGAACAGATTTTCCAGGTGAGGCACAACCTGAAAACAAAAGAAGCATCAAAGCTGTCGATAGCCAGATTAGCCATCCCTTCATCCTTACTTCTATCTTGCCTCTGTTTGTACTATCTGCAAACTTTTGGGGAGACATTGATTCTTGTGTATATCCATATCTTTTTGTAGAAAACTTTTTTTTTTTTTTTTTAACCATTATTTTATTAATCCTTATCAACAAACAAGGTTTCAAGTCTGAAGGTAATATGCAGATTGTTCTCCCTGCTTCTGCTGTAGTTTATATTTAGTTGTCCTATCCTGACAAGCTGCTTTAGCTCTTCAAGGTATTTCAGAAGAGAGGCAAGTCCATTATGGTTTGTTGTTACTGTAAACTCAAGCACTCCAACATCGTAATCCATCCATCTGCCAGGACTTGATACCTGATATTTCTGAAGAGGGATATTGTTTTTGTCCATATAGCCTTGCATTTTCTGCTGTATAACGGCATTCATCTCCTCAAGGTTTTTGCCGGGGATCATAAGATTTGCAAAGCCTTGCACATCAGTTTCCTGAATCATGTTTTCAGAATGGATCGCTTCAAGTTCTTTTATTTTCTTTTTTACCCGAAGTTTTTTTTCAAGTTTCAGGGCATATTCAGCTTTTGCTTCAGATATGCTGTCCTGTAGAGGAGAATAGAAATAGACCCACCATACCAGAGTAGTCAGTATGGCAAGAAGTGCACCCATAATCCACTGTCGATTGCGTTTTTTGCTCATTGTGCCCCTGTTCCTTTATTGATTGCTCCTGAATCACTGCCTAAAGGTTTGACAGGTTCTCTTGATGAGGTAAATGGATTGGGTCCAGTTTTAAACGGATTATGTCCAGCCTCAAGCTGATTGTGTCCAGTTTTAAACACATTGGTTTCAGCTTTAAAAGAATTCTGTCCGGCATTGGCATCTTGTTTGGGGAGTTCAGAAGATTTTGCGGAAGATTTTGATTCAGGATTAGAAGAACCTGAACTGACATTTTCTTTTTTTAAATCAGTATCTGGTTTTGCTTCTGATTCCGGATTTTTAACACCAATATCCGGTTCTGGAGGTTTGAGTTCAATTGCCAGTGTAAAACTTTCATCTCCGTTGGGCCGGCGGTTTACAGAGCCTCTTAGAATCACGTTATCAAAAAGTCTGGATGAGCGTAGGGATTCAACAGTCTTGAGGGCATCTCTTCCCGTTCCTCTGAGTGTAATTCCGTTGCTGTTGAAGGTAAAATTAGCAAACCATGTGCCATCAGGCACAAGAGTTGCGATTTCATTTATCACTGTATAGAGAGCGGGGCGTGTCTGCATGAACTCCTGTACATCGTTCTTGAATCTCGAAGCTTTTTTTAGTGTATCAATTTTATTCTGCAGAGGCTCCAGATCACTTTCCAGTGCTGTAACCTGCTGTGTTATTTCGTTTAATTGGGATTGTTCTTCAATACTTATAGTATTTGCCTTGTCTGTCACAAAATATAAAATGGCGATCAGAACACAAAGGAACGGCAAAATATAGCGAAACGGATGAACAATATTGATCTTTACCGGCTGGTCATCTAAAGATATCTGCTGAATTCCGGTGATAACGGGAGCTACTGCCGCAGAAGCACGATTTGTCTGAAAATGGGGAAGATATGAAAATGTTCTTTTTTTGCCTGTTTCCATGCTCTGGCCGGTATATTCAGGGATAGATGCACCAGAGGGGAGATTGTTGACCATATCCTTGAACTGGGGAAACTTGTTGCTTGCCGCATTCAGGACCATCTCTTTTTCATCTTCAGCATCCACCGGACAGGACATTGAGAAGACAAGGGTTCTTCCCGATCTTGCAAAAAATTCGATAATATCATCCTGTATCAACGAAAAGATTTCACCGCCGTTTAATAGTCCATCATCTATCAGAGCACAAACTCCATAACTTAATGGGAATATGCCTTTCAAAGATGTGCCATGACCGGTTTCTGAAAAGAGTTTTCGGTATTTTTCCATTTCATCTTTTGCAGCATAGACAAGCAATGCATGGAATGAGCCACCATTTTGATCAGAAACAATTACATCATAATATATTGAATCAGGCTCAAGATGTGAGTATAGGGCAAGGCTGTTTTTGATTGACATAAGGGCATCTTCAACCGGCATGGCAGGAAGGGCTATCTCTCTGATAAATATCTCGGATCTTGAAATGGCCAGGTATATATCTCTTGAGCTGTCAACCGGCAGCTCGGTTAAAAATGATCTAAGCAGAGTATATCCGTTGCCATCCTTTGTTTTGTTAGAGCCATGCCCGTGTCCCGGAGACTTTAGTGCATAGCCGGATATCATCTTTGCAACCGATACATAATGCAGGGACTCCCTGTCAGTGTATATTCCAAGTATCTTTTTTTTTATCAAGTTTCACCTGAATTGAGTAGAATGTAGTCTTTCTGGATTTTAATCATAGTCTCAGGGGGCGTAGCGACGTTATTCCTGATCCATATGGGCAACCATGATCCGGCTCAGTTGTTCAACAATTTTAAAAGAGTTTCCCTCTTTAGTGATCCAGAAAATTTCATTGTGCCATGTGTCACCATCACCTGGAAAGAGCATGGTGACCCGTATATAGTTTTTAGGATATATTGTAAACTGTTCCAGGATAGACTCTATTTGTCTGCTGTCATAAAAATCTGACTCCTGATCTTTTCTGTTTGCAGATCTTTTTGCAGACCCTTTGTATGATCTGCTGTTTGCGGCATAGCTGTCGGCCAATTCAGAATAGACAGGCAGCCTGAGTATGTATTCATAAGGGTTGCCCCAGAACAGGTAGTAGCTGAACCCTTTTACCAGGAAAATCTGGGACATGCTTTTGAATGGGCCGTTTCCAGGGTCACATGGAGGATAGATGTCATTATAATATGCATTTTCTGCTCCATTGAGTCGAATCAGGTCATCTGGATCAAGCCAGTCAAGCAGTGCGTCAGTAAAGGCATCAGCCTCCTGTTCTCTTTCTGTTCCATAGATGGATTGAAGATTTGTCCTTATATTGTTCTCCTGATCCAGGAATAATGGCGTTCTTGAAGATTCATTTTCAATTTTTACCCACATATCAACCGCTCCCGGCCTGAGGCGTATCCAGGGTACAGTGCTATTTTCAATACTGTCTTGGGTACCATCTATATGTGTCATGCTCTTGTCTGCCCTGTCAGGATTTGTATCAGCATCTGAATTTTCTTCCTGAGCCTTTGTTTTAAGGAAATCATACTGTGCTGACGCAAAGAGCTCAAGCACAGAAAATATAGCTGCCTCCCGCTGAAATCTTCCGGTTGCGTGAAGGGCAATAGCACTTTTTTGCCTGTTGTGGGCAATATATTCACTTGATAGAAAACTGATAACAACCAGAATCCACAAGACAAGCACCAATATGCTTCCCTTCTGGCTTGTCAGTTTGTCATGGCTCAAATTTTATCTCCAACTTCAGATCTTGTCCCGACTTCCAATCTTGACTCCAGCTTCAAATTTTACCCCCTACCTTGAAAAGCCAGACAGACGGAGTTCCAGATCTTCGTTTTGTCTGGGCAAATAGCAGCCGGATAAAACCCGGCGGTTCAGAAGCATTTTCATCCCAGGTGTCTTTAAAAGATGCCGCATCCATTTTAGGATAAGATGAATTTAGTGAAGAGGATCCCTTTGATGAGAATGACCCTCCTGAGCTGCGAGGCGAGTTGCTGAATGGGTTGCTGGATGAACTCTCCTGAAAAACAGTGCTATCCTCTCCCCCAAGAAAGGATAGTGAAAATTCTTCAACATCTGTTATTGTTGCCACAGGGGCAGTCAGTCCGCTGAAATTTCCTCCTGACTTGCTTTGTCCTGATTTTTTACCTGACTTCCAGGATTTACTACCAGATTTTACACTGCCTGATTTTCCGGAAATGGAAAAAATATTTTCGCTTTCACTGATATCTTCCTGACTTCCTATCACCTTTTCATAAACTGTAAGCTCTTTTGCTTCGTGATCATAAAGATAGGCAACCCTTACAAGTCCTTGAGATGGTGTCCCCTGGGGAGAGTAGAGTGTGTAAAACGAGAGCATGTTCTCTTTTCCTGAAAACTGAAGCTGAGTCATTGTACCTGTCTGGATTATTGGGTTTGTGGCTGGAACTGGAGCCTTGCCTGCATTTAATGAGCTGTCAGGTTGCCCTGAAGCACTGAACGTCTGTGAAGAGCCTGCAAGTACTGTGTTGCTGATTATAGAACGAAGCTGCCTTTCCAGCATGTGAGGAAGAACAACTTCGATCTGCACCTTGTCCCCTTCAGCAATGCCACGTTCCCATGCCTGAAGATTTACTCTGAGGGCAAAGGCCATTATAAGAGTGATCATGGAGACCAGGATCATTGAAACAAGAACTTCTATCAGGGTAAATCCATGACTGTCCAGGACAGCTTCCGAATCATCAGGTTCAAATTCAGCACTGTCAAATGTAGATTCAGGGCTACCAGAAGTGAATCCACGTTTTCTGAGGTAGATACTCACTTGGTTTTCTCTTTGGTTGTTACCTGGGTTGTCACAATCTGGGTGTCAGTTGAATCCTGCTGCCTTTTCCATCGGAGGACACAATACTCTTTGTTGACAAGCTGGTTGGTCTGGCTGACACATAAGGTTATACTGACCATTCCCGGAACCTCTATCTCTTCTCCTGTGCCCGTTTTTTTATTTCTCCGGGCAGCACTTTTATTATCTTTCTTGCTTTCTTTTTTATTCGTGTTGCTTCTATCTGAATAGTAAGAATCAGCATCCCACGCAAGGTCGGCACTGTTGACTACAAGAGGAGTAGTTTCTGCTCTGCATATCCATCCATCTTCATCTTCAAGAATTCTTTCAAGGTTTTTGTTTTCCACAACCATTTTCATAAGTTCAGGATTATTCAGGATGTTAGTCAGGATTCTGACAGAATCAATTGCATTATCTGACCGTAAAGAGAGTCCCTTGGCTGTGGATAGAGCTCCAGTAACCGCTGTAATGGAAATGCCAATGATTATAAGAGCCACCATAACTTCCAGCAGTGTGTATCCTGTAATCCCGGGATGCGGGAAACTGCGGTTTTTTAGTTTCATAACCTTTATGTGAAACTCTCCTGTCTGTTTTTACGGCAGAGCCAAGAATCTTAAGAATCCTGAGAGGATATCTCCTTGATGCTGCCGGTAATCATATCTACCTGAAATGTAAATTCAAACTCATTTTCAACCGACACCGTAAGGATGCCGCCGCCGGAACTTCCATCAGGATAAAAACAGATAAAATAGACACCATTTGAGTCAACTTTTATGTTTTCCCCCTCAAGAAGAATATTTTCGGGTATTTTAAGTATGTCGGAATTTTCGGAACTGCCTGGAAAATCGTCATATGGGTCAATATTGCCGGAGCTTTCACCAAATCCGTCATCAATTACAGTCTGGCTCTCCGACATGGCATCATCCATAAAACCGATCCGGCACTCTCTTGATTCAGGTGCAATGGCAAGGCAGGAAGGAACTCCTTTACCCACAGCCGTGAGCCTGGCCTTTTTGCACATGGCAACTATTTTTCCTGCAAACATTCGGCTCTCCTTCATTCTGCCGGATTGACCCACGTTCATTAAAACAAGAGAACCTGCAATGGCAATAAGGATTATTACAACCATGATCTCAATAAGAGTGAAGCCTTGTGCATTTGTGGCAAATTTACCGTGAACATGCATTCTAATTTTCATGATCAGGGAAAACCACACAACGGCCATGATACAACGGCCATGAATGTTTAGAACTGTATTTCATTGACACCAAAAATGGTGGTAAGCATCGAGACAACCACACCACCGATAAGAAGTCCGAGAAAAAGGATGGAAAACGGTTCCAGAAGAGCAAGATAGGTTTTGATCTTGGATTGAATTTTTCTGTCTAAATCATCTGCCACAGAGATCAGCATGTCACCAATTTTCCCTGTCTCTTCGCCAAGTGAGACCATCTGTACCACCATAGGCGGGAAAATTTTTCGCTCTTTCATCAGCGAACTTACACTTCTTCCCTCTTTTACCTGCTTGTATATGTGCTCCACAGCATCTTTTACCTGACTGTTTGCCACCACAGCCTTTACAATATGAAGAGCTTTCATAAGCGGGACACCGCTTTTAATGAGGGTTCCAAGTGTTCGTGAGAACCGGCTCATCTCGATATCAAGCATCACCTCTCCAACATAGGGCACCTTAAGAATGTTTTTGTCCAGGATATTTTTTCCCTGATCAGTTTTAGTGAATCTCCATAAAAAAAGAAAGAGACAGATAAAAACAGAAATCAACAGCCACCACCATACCCTTAAAAAATTGCTGATTTCCAGCAATACCTTTGTAGATAGCGGGATCTGTTGTCCTAAATCCGCAAATATACCCGCGAATTTTGGCACCACAAAACCCAGAATAACAAGCAGGGAGAGAAAACCAACTGAAAGAAGAATTGCGGGGTATATGGATGAGGAGATAACATACTTCTTGATTTCTTCGGTTCTTCCAATAAACTCCGAAAGTCTTTCCATAACTGACGGAAGAATGCCCCCCATCTCTCCGACTCTAACCATATTGACATATAAATCATTGAAATCATGATTTTTTTCAGCCATGGCGTCGGAAAGGTTGGTTCCTTTTTTAAGAGCCTCCTGGAGATATATCGTCATCTCTTTGATTCTGGAGTCAGAAGTTGAGCTGCCGGCAATTGAAAGTGCCCTGTCAACTGGAAGGCCTGAACGGAAAAGATGGGCAAGATCAGAGGTCAGTTGAAGCAGACGTGCGTTGTTTAAGCTGCGTCCGGTTGAAAACAGGTTGATTCCAATTCCGGCCGGTGATTTTTCATTGAGCCAGCGTAATAGAACAGATCCTCTTGCCTGAAGTATCAACAGAATTTCATCTCTGTCTCTGGCCTCCATGGTCTCTGTCGCTTTTTTGCCATCTGGATTGATAGCCTCAAATCGGAACAGTGCCATCAGCGTGACACCCTCAACACTTCTTCGTATGTGGTAAGTCCCTGCTTAACCTTCTCGATTCCATCCATTTTAAGTGATATCATCCCTTTGGAGACAGCTTTTTTAAACAGGCGGTTTCTGTCAGAACCTGCAACAATTTCTCCTTGCAGGTCATCGTCCATAACCATCAGCTCAAATATTCCAAGCCGTCCCTTGTATCCGGTTTCACCACATGCTTTGCACCCCTCGCCTCTGTAAAAGCTGGATGCAAGCCTCTCTGGAGGAAGATCAAAATCCAGAGCAAGAGATTCAAGCTGTTCATTGGAAAGAGTGACCTGTCTGTAACAGTGGGCACATATTTTCCGTACCAGACGCTGTGCAAGCACTCCTACAAGCGAGGATGATATCATGAACCTTTCAATGCCCATATCTTCAAGTCTTGTAACTGCTCCTGCAGCATCATTTGTGTGAAGTGTGGAAAAGACCATATGGCCGGTAAGGGCAGCCTGAACAGCAATTTCAGCAGTCTCTCCATCCCTGATCTCTCCAATCAGCATGACATCAGGGTCATGGCGGAGAAACGATCTGAGAGTATGGGCGAATGTCAATCCGATTGATGACTGCACCTGTACCTGATTAACTCCGTCCATCTGATACTCTACAGGATCCTCTACGGTTACAATTTTTTTATCGGGTGTATTTATCTCGCTTAAGGCAGCATAAAGAGTGGTTGTTTTTCCAGAACCGGTTGGCCCTGTAACCAAAAGAATCCCAAACGGCATTGAGATAACAGATCTGAATTTTTTGAGCAG
>JADFYT010000289.1 GCA_015232935.1 Desulfamplus sp. | reverse complement strand
GATGACAGCTCTTTTGATTGCCGGAGGTGCGGTTCTGTATTATGCCATCGGGCTTGGGCAATTTCCCTGGATCGCTCTTACCATAGCCTTTTCATTCGGTTTTTACGGCCTGTTTCATAAAATGACCGCGGTATCTTCCCTGACCGGACTTCTGGTTGAGACCCTTATTCTCTCAATACCGGCACTGATATTCATAGGATGGTGGGAACTTCAGGGTACGAGTGCCCTGTTCAGGGTCAATCCTGCAACCGACCTTCTTCTTGTCGGCACAAACCTTGTAACCGCACTGCCTCTTCTTCTGTTTATCATTGGAACCAGAAAAAGTACCATGACCACCGTGGGATTCATGCAGTATCTTGCTCCGAGCATCACTTTTCTGCTGGCTGTATTTATCTACCATGAACCTTTTTCACACCAGAGGCTTGTAACATTCATACTGATCTGGACAGCTCTTGCCCTTTACAGTGCGGACTCGTTTTATGCTTTCAGAAAAAGAACGAACAGGTCATGATTTCCTGGATTATAGGACATGATTTCCCTGGATTAATAGAATATATTGGGTAGAATCCGAATTTTGTGCCACACATACTGTATTAAAAATGAGAGTTTATGATTCACAGGAAAAGAAGTCTATCATAATAACGCCTCTTCAAGCTCCCGCCTTGTTATGGGCTGGGTACCGACCTTGCCGACAACGACTCCCGCAGCCTTGTTGGCAAGTCGTGCCGCGTCCTGAAATGAGAGCCCTATGGAGATACCTGCTGCCAATACGGCAATAACAGTATCTCCGGCACCGGAAACATCATAGACCTGGCGTGCCTGGGTCGGAATAAAAAGAGGCGATTGAAAACCTTCGGGTTCACTGTTCCGGCTCCCGTGCTCTACGGGGTTGTTATTATTTTTTTCATGACTCTTGTTTTCATGTATCCTGTCATTTTTTGTGCTGCACTCTTCAAGTTGAGTATCATTCTGGCTCTTTGTGCCCCTGCCGGTAAGACACATCCCTTTTGCCCCCCTTGTTACAAGAAGCCAGTCAAGAGAGTACTCTTTTCTTATCAGTTCTGAAACTGATACCAATTCTGCCTCGCTTTCGATATTCTCGTTTGCCACAAGATTGAGTTCAGCACTGTTTGGTGTGACGCATGTCGCATGCTGGTAACGTTTCCAGTCTCTTCCCTTTGGATCTACAAGAACATATATATTGTGTTCTCTGCACATGGAGATGATAGACTCTGTCATTTGAGGTGTCTGCAAAAGACCCTTGCCATAGTCTGACAGAATTACAGCCCTGTACTCCGGGATTATCCCTTTAATCTGTGTGAGCAGGGACTCTTGCAACTCCGGCTTTAACATCTGTATTCTCTCTTCGTCAATACGCAGCAACTGCTGGTCCAACGCCATGATTCTGGTCTTGCTGATGGTCAGATGGGCATCAGCACTTATAAGCCTGCTGTTTATCCTGTTTTGCACAAGCATCTCCTGAAGCTGGCTTCCGGCTCTGTCTTTTCCGCAGATTGCCAGGATATCACTTTGACAGCCAAGAGACGCGAGATTTAGTGCCACATTGCCTGCTCCGCCCAGCATGTATGTTCTTTTCTGGGTCTGGACAATTGGAACCGGTGCTTCAGGAGAGATCCGTTCAACCTTTCCCCACAGGTAGCAGTCAAGCATTATATCGCCTATGACCAGGATCCTTGATTTTGCAAAATCATCTATATTAATTTTCATTTTCTCTCGTTTACCATGAAAATGTATTTTGATTTTCATGATTCAGGGCGGCCTACAACGGCCGTGAAGGTTTACTTTATGCCGACTCTTTGTACCGGATCACTGTTAATAATATCAAGATCCTTGTTATAGACAGCGGTTTTAATCTCCATCATGCCAAGAAGAGTATGGAACAGGTTGTCCTGGGAGTAATCATTGTCAATGTTTCGCCTCAATTTGTCTCTATCCACTTTGAATCTTTCTCCAAACCAGAATATCGCGGGAATCTCTATCTGTGCTCTTGGGGCAATTGCATAGGGAACGCCATGAAGATAAATTCCGTTCTCTCCAAGTGACTCGCCATGATCTCCAAAATAGACCATTGCTGTCTCAAAATCCCCGGAATTTTGTTTGAGCAGATTTATGACTCTTGACAGAAAATAGTCAGTATAGAGAATGGCATTGTCATAGGCATTGACTATCTCCTCCCTGGCACAGTCGCTCAACTCATTGGTCTGACATACAGGCACAAATCTTTCAAAGGATTTGGGGTATCGTTTGTAATATGCAGGGCCATGATTGCCCATCTGGTGAAGCACAACCAGAATATCTTTTTCTTTGTGTGAATCAATATATCGCTGCAATCCGTTCAGCATTCCGACGTCCCTGCACTCAATTTCATCACACTCAGGATTAGTTTGCTGCTTTTTAAACTCCTCATAGTCAACTCTCAAGGCAACATCCTTGGAGTCAGAATTGTTATCTCTCCAAAGCACGCTTACACCCGCATGGGATAGCACATCCAGTACATTTTCACTTGATTTTGCCTTTTTGTCGGTGTAGCCGGCCCTGCCAAGGTGTGAAAACATGCATGGCACAGAGATAGCGGTTGTGGTGGCACATGACAATACATTGGAAAAACTGATTACATCCTCCTGTTTTAAAAGAGGATTTGTCTCCCGATGATAACCGTTAAGAGAGAAGTGGTCGCTTCTTGCCGCTTCCCCTACAACCATAATAATCAATTCTGGTCCCTTGTCAGAAGGTGAGTTTACGGCGTCTTTTCCCAGAGGTGTAATTACAGTGATTTTTTCCTTAAAGGATTCATGGATATATTTTCCTGCGGAATATATATAATATATGGGGTTAGCGTAGTAACGAAGAGGCTTGTGATCGCGTAGAAAAGATGTGTAGAATCTGCTAAACGCAAGAAATATTCCCACCGTGCAAATCAGTAATATCCCCGCGATTTTAAGTTTGACCACTATCTCCTGTCTGAAAGGCCTCTGGATCACTTCTGTTTTCCAGACAAGAAAAGCGGGTAAAATTCCCAGGAACAAAAAATAGAAAAGAAGTTTAGGACTCAAAAGCTCAAGGGATTCATTGGCATTGGTCTCAAGGATATTCTGCATCATATGGGTGCCTATGAAGACATTGTAGGTATCCATGAAGTAGGCGGCCAGGGACGAGATGGGCAAAAGAGTGGCAAGAATCGGTTTTACTGTATATCTGAAGCAGACAATGTTCAGCAGAAATGCTATCAAAATTGATAGAAGAACAGGTACGGACAAACAATGAACAAGATCTGCCAATGTTATTGTGTATGTGCGCAGTACATTTCTGAAAAAAGCAAAGTTGTCAAATATTACAAAAAAAAGGGATGCCCACATAGTCAATTGTGGTATGGTAACTCTTCTTGAAAGCATCAATTAACTCTGTATCAACTCAATATTATTTTTGTTCAATTCTA
>JADFYT010000288.1 GCA_015232935.1 Desulfamplus sp. | reverse complement strand
TGGTATTTTCACCACCAGGATCTGATGAAAGCCTTGGCCACTGACCATATTCCTGAAAATTCTGGCCAGTTTCATTAAAGAGTTCTGCCATGATTTTGTTGCTTGCCGGGCCGGCAAACCACTCTGGCCAGTCAGGGATGTCTGTACGGTCTCCTATACCCTGAACCCCCCATCCATAATTTGTGGCACTGACATAATAGTTATTGTTCATGAGTGCTGAACCAAGAGCACCATATGGCTGTGATTCGTTTGGATCGGCAAGCCAGTTTCCCCCTGTTGAATGGTGAATGAAAATCAGTTTTACAGGTGATGCCGGAGGATCAATTCCGGCACTTGCCACACCAGAAATTAAAAGCCATAAAAACAGGCCCATAGCCATAGCCTGAAAAAAACAACGCATCTTATTTCTATCCATTTTAGTGATCCTCCCTAAAAAAACAGTTAGATTTTATTGAAGATTATTATACAAAGCACCGGCATAAAAAAGTCAGAGTCCCAAAAAATGATCATAACTGGCTTGTTCAGCAATAAATTGATATCCAAAGAAAAGCAACACTAAAATTGAAATTCATATAGCGGTTAAAGCAAACTTTCAGGCATGATAC
Organism: Desulfamplus sp.; assembly: GCA_015232935.1. Classification (GTDB taxonomy): domain Bacteria; phylum Desulfobacterota; class Desulfobacteria; order Desulfobacterales; family Desulfobacteraceae; genus Desulfamplus. Next base: position 2,858 of record JADFYT010000288.1, on the reverse strand, counting down.
TTGCTGACAACGTGATTTATTGCTCAGAAATTTCAACTCAACAACAATTGCGGAAAAACCAATTACGTTTTTAACAAACCATTGAGTTAACGTCTAAACTGAATCAGCATCTAAACGCTCATGGCCGGTTTTCAGCCACCCCCAAGCATTAAAACCATAATCTGTTTTCACGGTAAAAGATCCATCTAACAACGATCATTAATGGAGGTAACAACATGAAGTCAACAAGAAGGTGTATCAGCACAGCTCTGTTGTCACTATTTATGGCGGCATTTTCCCTGATGTCACTGTCTTCTGCCGCACATGCAGTGGCAGTGCCGGAAGGCAATGCAACAATACGCATTGTCAACAGCCAGGGAGTCCCGATTGAAAACGCTAAAATACGCTATCAGACATCATCCTGGCATGATGCCGGCAATACTGATGCAAACGGCGAGGTAGTTGTATCTGTTCCCGAAAAATTCAGCACAATCACAGCTCGTGCTTACTATAACGGTGCCTATTTTGATATCAGGCAGAACATACGGACTAACAGTGTAATCGAGTTTAAAACCATTAGAAGTGTTGTTTCTCTGACAAACAGCACGGGCGACCCGCTTGAAGGTGGGGCAGTCAAGTTTGTTTTCAGCTCATGGGCGGAATATGGCGTAACTGACACAAGCGGCCAGTCTGTTATGGAGCTTCTTCCCTGCAAATACACCTTCAGGATGTCCTATGCAGAAGGCCAGCTTGATATCAAACAGGATATCGGCCAGAACCCTGAAGTTGCCTTTAGCACAATAAGAGTCAATGTCAGTTTAAAAGACAGCACCGGAACAGGGCTTGAGGGCGGAAATATAATGTATGTCCGTGCTTCATGGAAAGATTTTGGAACTACAGGAAGTGATGGAAACTCCTACAAGGAACTTCTGGCCAGCAAATATACATTCAGAATGAAGTATGAAGAGGGCCAGCTTGATATCAAACAGGATATCGGCCAGAACCCTGAGGTTGCCTTTAGCACAATAAGAGTCAATGTCAGTTTAAAAGATAGCTCCGGAACAGGGCTTGAGGGCGGAAATATAATGTATGTCCGTGCTTCATGGAAAGATTTTGGAACTACAGGAAGTGATGGAAACTCCTACAAGGAACTTCTGGCCAGCAAATATACATTCAGAATGAAGTATGAAGAGGGCCAGCTTGATATCAAACAGGATATCAGCCAGAACCCTGAGGTTGCCTTTAGCACAGCGAAAGTTGCTGTTAGGCTTGAGGATACTTCCGGAAATGGTCTTGAAGGCGGTAAAGTCAGGTATGTCCGTGCATCATGGAGAGATTTTGGAATAACAGGAAGTGACGGCAATGCTGTCAAACAGTTACTTGATGGCAGCTATACATTCAGAATGTATGCAGGCAGTAAATATCAGGATAAAAAAGCTGACGTTGCCGGAGATACCCAGATTCTTTTTACAAGTACAGAAACACCCTTAAAAACATGGACTCTTACAACTTCTGCCTCTCCTGCACAGGGTGGTTCAGTTGTAGTCAGCCCTGCAAAAACCACATACACAGACGGTGAAAAGGTCACGTTCAAGGCAACTCCTGCTCAAGGATATGCATTCTCAGGCTATGGCGGACAGGATGGTTCACAGATCACCAGCAATGTCCTGACCATGAATGGCAACAAATCTGTATCTGTCATGTTTGACAAGGTCAACACCAGTGAAGAGTACAAGATCACACCCTCGGTTCAGCCGGCAAATGGCGGAACCATCACCATAACACCTTCAAAATCTGTATATCCTTACGGCGACAGGGTTCAGATCTCGGCCAACGCTGCCAATGGCTTTGAGTTCGTTCAACTCGGTGGCACCGGAATGGGCAGCTCCTCAATAACAACCCTTCCCTATAGCTTCGATATTACAGGCGATGTAACAGTTAGGGCAATCTTCAAAGAGGTCGGTGCTCCTGAAACCATTATTGTGCATAATGTAGCAGAGCTGAACCAGGCAGAAATAACCGCGAGAAAAGGCAATGTTGTCATCCTTCTTGATGACGGGGAATATGTGCTTTCTGACCAGTTCATGGTTGGAGGGGATCATGTGACAGTAAGAAGCCTTAACGGTGACGCTTCCAAGGTTATTGTAAAGGGAAAGGGGATGAATGGAAACGTCCCTCATGTATTCTCGGTTTACAAGAAATATTTCACTGTTGAGGATATTACTATTGGCTGGGTCAGAAATCACGCAATTCAGGTTCATGGGGAGCTTGACGCTGACTATCCGGTTATAAGAAACGTACATTTCAGAGACACCTATGAGCAGATGCTCAAAGTATCATACTCCAGGACACAGCCTGACTTCAGCGACGGCGGCATCGTTGAAAATTGCAGCTTTATCTATACAGCAGGAGTCGGGCCACAGTGGTATATAGGAGGTGTGGATGCCCATAAGTCCAAAGGGTGGATTGTAAGAAACAACCTGTTCCAGGACATTAAATCTCCGACATCATCTCTGTCCGAGTCTGCAATCCATTTCTGGTCTGGCTCCACAGACACTCTGGTTGAAAAAAATGTCATAATCGACTGCGACAGGGGCATAATGTTCGGTCTTGACAACAGCCCCCATTATGGCGGCATTATCAGGAACAACTTTGTCCATGCAACCCGTGATGTGGGCATTTATGCGGCAAATACACTCAATGGCAAAATTTACAACAACACCGTGTTTGCAGATTCAGGTTATTTCAATGCAATCGAGTACAGATTTGCAGATACCAGTGTCGATATCTCCAACAACCTTACCAACAAGGCCATCAGCAAGAGAGACAATGCTGTTGCAACCCTGTCAAACAATGTGGATTACGCATCAGAGACATGG
>JADFYT010000287.1 GCA_015232935.1 Desulfamplus sp. | reverse complement strand
GCTCACCCCGAAACAGCAGAGAAACTTTACGAGTATTTTGTAAAGAAGACCCGGCAAAAAGGAATCCATACTGAAACCGGCCGGTTCAGGGCAATGATGGAGGTCTCTCTTGTAAACAGTGGACCCGTTACCCTTCTTTTGGATAGCCGTGAACGATAAACATAAGTATAAAAGGAAAGTAGCTGATTGATAACCCGCAATAATATGACTGTTATTCTCGTCGAACCCCAGGGACCTCTAAATGTCGGGGCAGTATGCAGGGTAATGATGAATTTTGGCTTTAAAGAGCTCAGGCTCGTTAATCCCTGTAAGGAATATAAGTCTGAACAGGCCAGAAAGATGGCGTTAAGTGCTCAGCATATGCTTGTTGAAGCAATGCTGTTCGACTCTCTTGCCGAGGCTTTGGCCGATTGTCACGTTGCTTTTGGCACTACACGGAGGTTCGGGAAGTACAGAAAAAATTTTCTCACTCCGGAACCAGCAGGTCAAGCCATTGCTGACCTTGATGTCGCGATTAAATGTGCTTTAGTGCTTGGACGCGAAGATAATGGCCTTAATGCTGATGAGCTTGCCCTTTGTCAGCATTTTGTAACTATTCCGACAGATGATGCTTTTCCCTCCATGAATCTGTCTCATGCTTTGGCAATATTGCTTTACGAAACTGCAAAAGCCATGAGAAACAGGAGTGCAAAGCCTGTTTTAACAAGGACTCCAGCCACCATTGAATCTATTGAGAAAATGTACATCCACATGAAAAAGGCTCTATGCGATATAGAGTTTCTTGATCCCCAGAACCCGGATCACCTTTTGAGGACATTCAGGCAGATATTTGGAAGGAGCAGTCTTGCGGATCGGGATGTGAGAATCATAAGAGGATTGATGAGCAAGATTGAATGGGTTAACAGTCAGAGACTGATAAAATAAACCTGTCCGGATCCTGATTGATAGATCGGGGATCAGGACATTACAAGGAACCACAATGCTTAAAAGAATGAAATTTATCATATACACCAAGCCCTTTATCGCATTTATCTACCTTTTTATAAGGGCATATTCCATGACCTTCCGTTTAAATGTTGTTAATGAGCAACAGTGGCAAAAAGAGTTAAAAGAGGGAAAAAGAGTGCTGCTGTGTGCATGGCATCAACAATTTTTTGCGGCTATACGACATTTCAGGAACTATGCCTGTTTTAATCCTGGACTTATGATAAGCCAGAGCCGTGATGGTGAACTGATTGCAGGTGTAGCTAACAGAACCGGATGGCATACAGCAAGAGGATCATCCTCAAAAGGGGGAAAAGAGGCTCTTTTCGAGATGATCGAACATCTGAAGTGCTATGGTTTTGGTGCACAAATTCTTGACGGTCCAAGAGGCCCTATGGGGAAAGTCAAGCCCGGCGTCATCAAGATGGCACAAGAGAGCGGTGCATCTATTGTCCCTTTTTATATATCCTCTGACAAAGCATGGTTTTTTAACTCCTGGGACAGGTTTATGCTGCCAAAACCATTTTCCAAAGTTACTCTGCTGTTCGGGGAGAAGATCTCTTTTGAACCTGCCCTGACACCCGGGCAGTTTGAGGAGCAAAGGCTGCATCTTGAAAATACAATGAGAAAAAGGCTTTTTCTGTTTTCATGAGAAGGGAGCGACTCTGCCCGGCCTCAAGCAGTCACACTCTTGACAGACATGCCGTCATATATGGTTTTATATCTTGATCATTTCCAAATGGTTCCAGGTGCGTTAATGCTTCCTTGAACCTTCCCATATTCATCAGACTTATAGCCATGCAGAGCACAAGTTGTCGTTTGACAGTCTGATTATGGCAATTGGCAATACCGCTTCGGGCATCACGATCCGTGCTCTGGGCATCGTGATCCGTACTTTGGAGATCATGATTTGTGCTTTGATCATCATGGTACGTGCTTTGAGCCTCACTATTCTCTGTGACAGAGCAATCCTTGCTATAATTTATTTTTTCAAAAGCCTGTTCAATAATTGAAACAGCCTCTTGAAAATTCTTCTGCTTCTGCATAAGCATGGCAAGTCCAAGATATGCCCTTGAATCGGGAGCATAGGAGAGAGCCTGTTTATAAAGAGTTGCGGCAGTGCCATCCTGATTTTGAACCTTCGGATTTGATGCGTAATCTCCGTGGCTGAATGTCATGGCAAGCCTTGAGAGAAAGTCTGCATGATAAGGATACAGCTCTTTATTTTCCACAAGCCTTACATCAAGTGCAAAACGGTGAACATTTGAATAAAATGAATTTCTCAATGCCGCTCCAAACCCTTTGACCATTTCAAAATCAAGATCTGGATCAAGTTCAAACCATGGAATATCTTCAATCTTCTGATCCCAGATACTCATTTTTGCTTCCTCTTCTTTTTCTTCGCTGATTAATTCTACTTTGTTAGGTTTTAAAGTAGAGGCTAAGCTGAACAGATTTTTGTAAAGAGCAGTTCCAGGGAAAAGCACAAGCATGTAGGAGACCATGCTCAGAGGTTTTAGCTGTTCCATAAGTTCAATGCTCTTAGCGATACTCTCATTGGTTTCACCAGGTGAGCCGTAGATAAAATATGCCCTTGGCAGAATACCAAATGAGGCTGTCAACCTGAATGCCCTGATTATGGTCTCGTTTTTGAACGGCTTGCCCAGAGTCCGCCTGATCTTTTCAGAGCCGCTTTCAACTCCAAAGCTGATCTGGATGCACCCGGCTTTTCTCATATGCAAAAGCATCTCTTCATCTATAAAATCAACCCGTGAAATAGCAGCCCATGTTATCTTTAAACCACGATCCACAAATCTGTGCACAATCTCCTGACACACCTCAATAACCAGATTTTTCTTCATGGTAAAGGTGTCGTCCGAGACAAAAAAATGGGAAACTCCTCTGCGGTTTAGAAGCTCCATCTCATCTACAAACCACTTTGCAGAGTGAAATCGCACCTTGCCTTTTCCCCAGAAATCAGGAGAACCGCAGAATGTGCACCTGCCGGGACAGCCTCGTGAAAGTGAAATATGTTGAAAATCAAAATATTTTGCAGGATGAGGCAGTCTGTCAAGATCTGATATCATTGGCCTTAAAGGATTTTCAACAATTGCGGGAGACTCGGGCTTATCACTGGTTGTAGTTTTTGCTTGTACACTGTCAGAGGATTCAAGCGTGTGACAAGGCTCACGAAATATCAACCCTTTAATCTGTCTGATGTCAGACATCTTTTTTGTATCAGTTCCAAGGCAGGAGACTAACTCGGCAAATGTCTCTTCACCTTCACCCTTTACAATATAGTCCAATGCCGGGCATGTCCTGAAAAAATAGTACGGCTCAAAAGTCGGGGCAGGCCCGCCAAACACAATCTTGATATCCTTGTTTATCTGCTTTAGTACGTTTGCAGCATCAATGGCACAGTGGCGATTGGCGTTTATTACTGAGAATCCTATAACATCTGGTTGTTCTGACTCTGCAAGCAGCAT
>JADFYT010000286.1 GCA_015232935.1 Desulfamplus sp. | reverse complement strand
AGCTTTAGATACTGTTGATGCCAATAAAAATGGGCGAAACGAATTGTTTGTCACTGCTGTCGGTAGGAATAACTATCTAAAATCATACGTTATAGAGTGGAATGGAAGAGAGTTTGATCTTGTCGAGAAAGATGCCGAGTGGTATTTCAGGGTGGTGAATTTTGATGGAAAGGCTAAGCTTCTTGGCCAGAAACGGGGGTATGACCAATCTTTTTCAGATTCTGTTTATGAACTTGAGATGAGCACAAACTCCATCAAAAAGCAGGACAAGATTGATTTTGCCAATTCCGATATATTTGGATTTTCACCTGTGAAACTACAGATTGAAGGTAGCATGGGCAACAATGGCCGATATTTTGTCTGGTTGGACAGATCAGGATTTTTGAACCTGGGAGATGATCGCGGGGCAAGAGAATGGAAAAGCAATCAATCTTTTGGCTCGACCGCCCTTTTTGTTGAACAGGATATGGGAAAAAATCAATTAAAAGAGAGAATCTACATAAACCACAGGGTTATTGTTGCAGATATTGATCATGATGGCATCGAGGAGATAATAACGGCCAGCAATGAGGATGCTGCAAGGGGGTATCTGTCAGGATACCGAAAATTCACCATGGGCAATATAAAGATTATGGCATGGAAAAACAGCTCTATGGTTGATATCTGGAACACTAATTCTTACGCGGGACATATTTCCGATTTTAATGTTATGGATATGGATGGAGACAGTTTTCCTGAAATTATATATTCGGTTGTTACACAAACCGGTTTGGTTATGAACAAAACACACAGCACGGTTTTCATTCAAAAAATAGCCGATCAGCCAAAATAACGCTGTTTATCCGTTAAAACGCTTGACAAGTTCAACATCCTGTGTGTAAGAAAAATCCTTAATATTTTTCTTGATATGCTTACAGTTATGCGTAGATATTCGGTACGCTTAAAACATCTATGCGTATTTTATTAATTAACCAGGAGAAAAAAAGGAGAAAAAGATGAAAAAGGTTGTACTCTTTGCGGTGTTGAGTATTTTTGTTGTGGGCATGGCAATGCCTGCTGCAGCCCTTGAGACAGAGTTCAGCGGTGATTTCTATGTTGAGGGTATTTTGAATTCGAGCGTAAACATGCTTGATAGCGATGATACAGTTGATTACAGACAGATGAGACTTCGTGTCCAGACAGACTTTAAAGTGAGTGACCATTTAAAACTTACCACAAGATTTGATGCCCTGGAAAAAGTGCTAAGCTCAGAGGATTCCGCTTTTGACAACAATCAGGACGATGACAATATCGATTTTGACAGAGCTTACCTTACATACATAAGCCCTATTGGTATGTTTGAGTTTGGAAGAATGAAAGGTATCACATGGGGAACTTCTTTTGCCGATGATGAAGGTGATACTGACAGAATCAAGTACACTGTGCCTATTGAAATCGGAGATGGAAAACTTTATGTGCTTGCAGTTGCAGAAAAAGTAAGCGAATTTGATACGATGATAGATGATGACAATGATAAATTCTATATAGGTGCTGTTTATAAAACTGAAGCCTATGCAGCAGGTCTTATTTCAGCATTGTATAGTTATAACAAATTTCAGGATCCCGGCCAGGTGTATGCCACTGACGATCTGACAGCCTCTTATGACAAAAATATCAACACCGCCTCTTACAGAAGTTTCCTTGCCTCCAACGTTGCTCCAGATAGCGTAAGCTCATATGGAGCATGGTACAGTGGAAATGCGACCAATGCCATGACAGCTCAGGGTGCGGCAAAAGCTGCTGCCCAGGCCCAGGCTGCCGGCAATCTTGCCATGGCTTCACAGTATGCTGCTGCTGCCCAGGCTGCTGCTGCCAAAATCAATGCTGACTGGCCAAATGATATGGCTACCTCCTCGTTGTTGACCATGAAAGAGAGAGGTACCACCACTGATGGTAAAGTCTATATGTTCTCTCCATTTTTCCAGGGAAAATTTGGTGATCTGAGTATTGAGACAGAGCTTGATTATATAATTGGTACTGTACAATATGACAAGAAATATAACGCGGTAGATCGTGATGTTGAGGCTTTTGCATATTATGTGCAAGGCGGTTATGATCTGTCTCCTATTAATGTTCAAGCAGGTTTTGCACACTCATCAGGTGATGCCAATAATGACGACACTGATATAGAGTGCATGGGATATGTAGCTCCAGGTCTTGACTGGGAAAAACTCTTTATTCTCAATTCAGATTATCATGGCATGAACGGAACTCTTGGAAACGGCGTGGGTAACCATGTCGGTACCGGTTTTGCGACAGCTTCAACCGCAATGATTGATGGTTATCAGATGATTTACGCAGGCCTTGATTATGCCATTACAGATGCCATCACTCTCGGGTTCATAGGTGCGATGTCAAAAGCTGACGATGTTCCCCAGGGTCCTGGATATGATGATGATCAGGGTATGGAGTATGATTTCACATTTACCTGGAAACTTGCGGATAACCTGACTTATAAAGCTGTTGCCGCTTATCTTGACGGCGGTGACTACTGGACAACCCGTGCAAGCGGCGGTGTTGTGGATCCCGCAGTTGATCCTGATGTATATGCGCTGTTCCACAGATTGACACTGACTTTCTAAGCTAATTCAAGCTGTTATTGTAATTTGTCTAGAAAAAATGTAGATCTGGCAGTTCAAATTCAAAAGCCTGAAACGTTGTTGTTTGTTTCAGGCTTTTTGTTTTTTGGTTCTGGCTCTGCTTCTGGAATTTCAATCAGACATTAATTGCAGCGAAACCGCCTATGGTATGAATGATGTCCTTATTTTCTGATAAAATATAGTACAAGGCTCTTTCCCATGACTGGATTGAGCAGATTTTCCATAAAGCGTGTTATAAATGGTTTTTCCATCAGATCCCACACTAACATTTTGTGATACAAGTAGATAATATTTGAGTCAGTATTGTTCCGGTTGAGGCCGGTCAGGCATTTGAGCCACCAGAACGGAGCATGAAGGCTATGTGCGTGGTGGCTGCCCCTGAATTCAAATCCTGCGGGGATAATCTTTTGAAGCAACCCCTTTTTTGTGTAAATGCGGATATGTCCTCCCTGGCTGTTGCTGTAGTCATGCGAGAGTTTCCAGCATATTTTTTCCGGCCAGTATCTTGGAACACTTAAGGCAAGCCGCCCACCTGGCTTGAGAACTCTCTTGAGTTCTGCAATTGCCATCTGCTCATTATGGATATGCTCCATAACTTCGGAACATATAATGATATCAAAGCTGTGGTCAGCAAATGGAAGTTGCGTTATGTCTGATGACAGAAGTGTCCATGTGCAATTATGGATAGAGAGTGTACCTTTTGATTCCTCTAAAAGTTCCTGATGGAGTCTCAATTTTTTTCTGGATATAATTAAATCCTTGTGACTCCTGTCTGCACCTACACAGAAAATCCCTGGAAATTCACACGCCTTCGCAGTGTGTCTGCCTTCTCCGCAT
>JADFYT010000285.1 GCA_015232935.1 Desulfamplus sp. | reverse complement strand
CTGTCTTATGGTTACAGCTCCTTTAAATTTCAGAGCGGAGATAAGAACTACCCATAGAGGAAACAAGGACTGGATGATTTCTGAGAATATAATTGAGTTTTGCTATGTGGCCTATCTGGTTGTCTTCTGCTCCCCAGTTGAGAGATGGTGACTCGTGAACATTTATTTTTTGGGTTGCAAACCACTCAACCCCTGCTGCAAAACCAAAGCTGCCACAAACAGAAAAAAGTGCACTGACAGATGTTCGCATCATGGCATAGGTGTAGGAGACAGCAGCAAGCCTTGGGTTGTCGTGCGTTTCAGCAAAATGAACCATCAAACCATATTTTTCGGAAATACCTGTGGAGTGTGGAAGATAGTTTTCAATCTGATGTCTATCATAGTTCTGGAACAGCTCTGAATAGGCCCAGTTCATGTTGGCAACATTTAAAAGATCACATGTTGCATCTATTCCTCCTCCCAGCCCCTCAAGAAAGAAAATGGTATCCGGATACTCCTGCCTCACCCGTGCAATAATGTATTCCCACGCAGCAACAGGAATCATGTAACCGGCATCGCACCTGAAACCGTCAACACGCCTTCTGCACCATAACAGAAACATGTCCGCCATATATTGCCACAGCTCTTTTTTAGAGTAGTCAAGACGGGTAAGATCTTCCCATTTTACACCCCATGCTCCGGGAACTTCTATTCGTCCGTCCTCCGCACGCACCAACCATTCAGGATGACTTTCATGGATAGAGGATGCCCATCCTGTATGGTTGATGGCAATATCAAGAACAAGGTAACCGCAATGGTAGTGAACAGCATCCGCAAGCTCCATGAACTGCTCAAGTGGTGTTGCGGATGGATCAAACTGGGCAAGAGCAGGATCGACTTCTGTAAAGTTAAGGGCTGCATAGGGGCTGCCATATCTTCCCATGCGGCCATAAGTGGTGGGAGTAGGATGTACAGGAAGAAGATGCAGAACCCTGCATCCAAGTTCCGTAAAGATAAAATCTACCTCTTTCGCGAGATCCCTGAATTTTCCGGAAGGAGGAATTACGCAATAGCCTTTTGAATCAAGCCTGTCCAGAAGAGCACGGTCTTCATCATGCAAAGAGAGATTATCGTAATGCAGGGATTTTAATCTGTTTTCAGATGTGCGGTTTTCAGCTTCGTTCTCGGATGCATGATCCTTTTGGTAGGCAGAATCGGGCTTGCGGGAAAATTGAAGGTTATGCCCAGGGTCAGCCCATCTTGTCTGGCCAAACTGCCTGACAAAAGCATTGTAAATTATATTGGCACAGCATGCGCCGGCAGAATCGACATTGATAACGCAGTTTTCTCCGTATGGCCAGAGCGGAACTGACCTGCCCTTTTCAACAAAAAAACATTTTGCCTGAAAATGGCCGGGTTCTATAAGAGGCAATGTAATCGAGAATTCGACGAGAGAGGGGATGCTTGCGACAGCAGATGATGATGGTACCATCTTCATTTTAATGTCATGCCACGCCTCTTTCAGCTTGATATCATCCTGATCAATGCGATCAATTATCTCTCTTCTTGAAACAGATGCCCTTCCAAGATCTGTCCTTATCCAGGCATCTCCTTCCAGATATGGCGAGATGGTTACGGTAAAGGTGATGGTGTCTCCGCAGAACATCACCATTGACCTGCCAGGTTCAGGTTGTTGGGTTATTAAAGTCTGCAAAAGACAGCTCCTTTTAAAAAAAACTCGTTTTTTTAAAATCAACGCCCTTTAAAAAAACAACCAAGTGGGCTTTGTCATAATCACGACGGTTTTTACTTCCATCCACCAAGCAGATGAAGGTGAAGATGAAAGATCACCTGCCCTCCGCCCTTTTCAACATTAAATAGAAGTTTATATCCTGACACGTTTATGCCCTGCTCTTTTGCCATTTTTTTTGCGAGTATGAACATGCTGCCTACAAGGTCGCTATCCTTGGTCTCAAGATCATTGATACTTCGAATATGTTGTTTCGGGACAATCAGAAGATGCACTGGTGCATGCGGGTTAATATCCTTGAATACAACAAAAGTGTCATTTTCATAAAGAAACTCCGATGGAATTTCACGGTGTACTATTTTGCAGAAAAGACAATCTGGAACCATTTTTTTAAACTCCTCCTGTTTATTAAAATCATGTTTTTACTCAAATATCCACGGCCACTGTGTGGCCAGCCTGCATTCTTGAAAATCAGGAACGCGTTCTATATTCAGGAATTTCAGTCTATCAGGATATGCAGCAAAAGCCGCGTATCTTCTTGTTCAGGAATTTCAGTCAGACATTAATCGCGGACAGGCTGGCTTATGTTCAAATTGCAGACATCAAATTCTCCATCATCTCGGTTGCCCTGCCCTTAAGGAAAATATCTGTTATGGAATCAGTATATGATGATTCTGTCGTATTGATCTCGATGATATTTGCCCCGCGCCTTTTTGCCATGCGTGGAATCATATTTGCCGGCGCCACCTCTCCGGTTGTTCCTATCAGTACGAAAAGATCAGCCCTGTCAGCCTCTTCAAAAGATTTTGCATAGGCGTGCCCTGGTATGGATTCTCCAAAAAATACCGCATCAGGCTTTAATATTCCATTGCACGACACTCCATTGTATTTTCCGCCATTCACTGATTTTCCTTTTACAGATGATCTTGTGCATCGGGGTGGAAGAATATTCAGATCCACATCAGTGACATTGGTCTTGGCCGAGCACTTCAAGCATACAAGTTTTTTCAAAGAGCCGTGAAATTCATACACATTTTTGCTTCCCGCATCAGTGTGGAGATTATCTACATTCTGGGTAATGACCGCATGCAGCAAATTTAGCCCTTCAAGTTCAGCAAGTGCGGTATGGGCACGATTGGGTTTTACCTTGCCAAAAAGATCATAGAATATTTCCCTCATCACTTCCCAGGACTTCTCGGTATTGCCCATAAAATAGCTGATCTCAAAAGTTGCCGGATCATATTTGTTCCATAGACCGTTTTCTCCCCGAAATGGCGGAATACCGCTCTCAACTGATATGCCGGCACCGGTAAACGCGACTGTACGCTTAGAGTTTCTGATCAACCTGGCTGCCTCCTCATACATTGCCGGTACCTCCTTTTTTACTTAAGATCCATGATTTCGTAGCTGTTTGACATAAGATCTGCAATAAAGATCTTGTTTCTTAGAACTTCTCCCCTATTTAAAAGAAGTTTTATCACCTCGGAAGCCTGAATCGACGCAACAAACAGGGCACAGAACGAAAGGTTGCCGACTCTGGTTTCAATGCCTTTAAGATTTTTTTCGTAATTATTACCATAAATCAGCTCAAAGCCCTTATCCTGCGGGAAAATAGTCGTAACCTGTCCTGACGTACCTGCTATGGCACCAGAGACCAGCGGGATCGACGCCTTGCGTGCGGCCTTTTGTATCATGAACCTGTCATCAATCGAGTCAAGGCAATCTACCACAACATCAACCTCATCAA
>JADFYT010000284.1 GCA_015232935.1 Desulfamplus sp. | reverse complement strand
TTTTCAGATTTCAAACGCCTGAAACCGTGGCTCTGCTTCCGTCCAGAATACCCTTTGTCAAGGTTGGACTTCTGGTTCATGAAGGAGATTCAGTTTCCATTGGAACCCCTCTGTATCAGGATAAACGGGACACACGAATAAGGTTTCTCTCTCCGGGGGGAGGTGTGGTGGAAAAAATCATATTTGGCCAAAGAAGAGTGGTTGAAGAGATTGTTATCCGGCTGGATAGACAAACAGAGGAAAAAACCTTAAACGAAGAGGAAACGTCCAGGCACTTTAACGATGATTTTCTGCCTTTTATTGATGGCACTTCAACTCTCGGAGCAGTTGAATCACTCTCCCGCCATAAGCTGATTGACCTGCTTATGATGGCCGGGATGTGGTACATGTTCAGACAATTTCCCTTTATGGACATAGCTGACGACAAGAACCCCTTTCCCATGATAATCGTCTCTTTGCAGCAAGGAGACATGTTCTCGCCATCTGCCGGGGCAATTCTTGAGAATCGGGAAGATTTTTTTCTGTGCGGACTCTCTGTCATAAAAAAACTTGCCGACAATGTGGTTGTGGCAGCACCAGAGTCTTTCAATTCAAAAACGATAGAAAAACAGATCACACACATCACTTGCGACCGTTATCCTTGCGGAGATCCGGGAGTCATACTCTACAAGATCCGCGAAAATACTGATCAGAACAGAAGCGTTACCGTACACCCCCAGGATGTTATCGCCATTGGGGAGTTTTTTTCCACAGGGCGTTTTCCTCTTTACCGGATTTATACTGTTGCAGGCTCTCTTGGCTCTGTTGCAGGTTCTGCGGAAAAAAAGCCATGTCATGTCATGGCAAGAGTCGGCTGCCCGGTAACTTTATTGACTGGTGAGATACCCCCGGGACATGCGGTTTTAACTGGCGGAGTTTTTACAGGATCAGCCGTTTCCCTGCCCGGAGATTCAAGTGATGCTTTAACCGAAACTGACAAAACATTGAAATCTTTTTCACCACATATGGGAACACAGGAGTATTCAGCAATTGTAATCAGGCAGTCGTCGCAAGACAGGATGTTTGGCTTTCTCGTTCCAGGATTTGAGAGCGTGACTGAATCAAGAACATTTATCTCTTCATTTATCAGGGGCAGGGCAGGGCAGAGGTCTGTTATGGATGCAAGCCTGTCTGATGATTCAGTACCCGGACTCTTGAATTATTCAAATGATTCAGGGCTGTTGACTGACATGAACCTGCATGGAGAGAAAAGACCATGCATAAACTGCGGTCTGTGCGACAAAAAATGTCCAGTGGATCTTCTGCCCCAGTTTATAATGAAGGCTGCAATGGCAGATGAAATGGAGGAGGTCATAGGCATGGGACTTCTTGACTGCACCCTTTGCGGTCTGTGTTCATTTGTATGTCCGTCAAAGATTGATCTCAAAGCGATTATGGATTCAGCAAAAAAGGTCTGCTATAAAGACAGGGGCACTATTTGAGATAATCCAGTCTTTTCTGACCCTTTTTCAGAATCCAGACCTCGGAAGGTTCCAAGGCATCAACCAAATATGGTTGAGTACAGATCAACGGCTCTCTTCCAGACAGGGTCTGTTTGTTCATACAAAACCTCTGGAGACCATTTTTAAGGCTAAATTCAAGGATTCAATGCCTTTATTTGTTGGCTTTGCTTCTCAACGGTTAGCAAACCAAACTACATAGTCTCTAACATGACCATAACTGGAAGACTTTGTATCTTTCACTTCTAAGTCACAGAGTGGAAAAACAGCACGTCCATTCTTGTGTTTGATCTTGACCAAAATACCATACATCTCATCCGGCTCCTCAATTCCTTGTACGATGACTTGATCCCCTTGTTTGAATTTACTTCGCTCTTGAAATTCAATCACCTCAGCTGGGAACGGGAATTTTAAAACTTTTTGCAAGTGCTCCTCCCATATCTGGAGTATAGTCCATTCATCATCCATATCTACGCCTGCCAAAACTCTAGAAATATTTTTTCCTTCATTTCCCAAATAGTCCCAGCGATGTTCTGACTGAATTCTCCCTACTGCTTGCGTCACATCCAGTTCTGTGTCTCTGGCAGTGGTGATTTCTACGTCTTCTATCCCTAACCACATCTGTTCCCACCCTAAGCCATCCTCTTCACATTGGGTAATGATGGGACTGGGTATATTCCCCAATGTAACACTATCCCAATCAATGCAAATCAGATTCTGATGGCTATCTGTTGCTGATATTCTGCCTTGCCATCCGCCAAAATTAACATCGAATCCTTCAACTTTAACAGAGGCTTTCACTCTGACCACATCTCCTACTTTCAACTTTAACCTCCTGTATATTTGTTTTCTTAATTCCGATTTTATAAAAAGACCAAATCCCTTGGAGTGTACATTAAAAGCCAACGTTTGAACTCAGCGGTGGCGCCAATGAACTTGCCGCGTCAGCTCCGCCGACGTCCACGCCATCCGCTGAAGTGACTGGTTGGGCGATTTTCTTTTAATTTCAATCACATGTCCTAAAGTAATCATCATAGAAGTCATTCGATCTCATAGGCTCTATAGCCCAGTAATACCTGACCCCCTTGCCAATCATTATTGCCCCTCTGAATTCTTCATTTGGTTGATACTCGTAATCACATTTTCGTGTTTCCATCAGTTTGTTTTTTAGCGGAGCACAACCATAGATTTCTTTAAATTCAATTAGCAAAGCTGCTTCTAAATCTTTATATGCCTCATAGCTATTTCTTACACGTGGTATACAAACGCCGATCATAAAGGGGAATTCACCGACAAGATCAATTAAGCCCCTAAACCAATTTTTATGTTGAATAATTCTGTTTTTAAAATTCCCTTCACCGATATACAAAGTTGGAGAAATACCTGATGGATAGTTGATAGCAAATAATCCGTTGGCTCGAATGATGTATACACACCTTTCGAGTTGCTCCTCATTAATATTTGCTTCCGTGAGCTGTGGTAAAATATGTTTTTTCCATGTGTTGCCTTTTTTCCATTCTATCCAATTCCACTCGATATCGACCTTTATTGACATTTATTGCTCCAATCGCTTATACGCCCAACCATTGATTATCAGAAACTTTTGCCTTGATAACACCCTATAATGAACATTATCAGAGCAATTTTGCCCTGATAACAGGCCAAGTCCTAACTTATCAGGGCAAATTTTACCTGATAAGTTGATTTTACAACTAATATCAGGTAGATTTGCCCCAATAGGTCAATATCAAGGTAAATTCTAAAAAAAATAATATTAGCACTGATAAGTAACTTTTATCTATCATTTTGTATATAAATATGTCAAGTGCCCAAAATAGAAAAACAATGGATGATCTCACTGTTATTCGGTAAAGGTATTTATGAATATATTAAGAGACATGTTTAGAAAGGCAGACCCTTTTTTCAAGCCGGATGGCTCATTGTCAAGGTTTTCCGGAATTTATGGAGCCACAAGGACA
>JADFYT010000283.1 GCA_015232935.1 Desulfamplus sp. | reverse complement strand
GAAGCACCTTTTCCGAGAACGAGTTCAAAAAGGCTAATCAAACGAACCTCTGCTTGCTGCAACTCAGACGAAAGGTGTGGTTCCAAAATCAATGTATGAGAATATAACAGTTGAGGCTCAAAAAGATTTACACCTTTTAAAACTGGTTGAACCCGGTGATTTTGTTATCAGTCTCCGATCCTTCCAAGGTGGGATTGAGTACGCATACTATCGTGGAATTATTAGCCCTGCATACACCGTAATGGTTCCGAATAGACGGATACTACCAGCATATTACCGACATCTTGCCAAATCAAAGAAGTTCATTTCGCTTCTAAAGACTTGTGTAACAGGTATCCGTGAGGGGCAAAATATCAACTATGAGATTTTGCGGAAAACACCATTGCCTGTTCCGACAGAGGATGAACAACAGCAGATTTCCCGCTACCTCGATTGGCAGGCCGCAAAAATCAATAAATTCATCAAAGCCAAAAAGAAACTCATTGCCCTGCTGAAAGAGCAGAAACAGAACGTCATCAACGAGGCGGTGACCAAAGGCATCAATCCTGATGTAAAAATGAAAGACAGTGGTGTTGAATGGCTTGGGGAGATTCCGGCACATTGGGATCTTCGTAGGTGTAAATATATCCTAAGAGAAATCAATGTCAGGTCTGTAGATGGCTTCGAAGAACATTTATCAATGAGTCAAAAACATGGAGGGCTTGTAGGGCGAGAAGAAATCACTGAAAGACGATTAATGTCTGAGAATTACGCAGGCGGCAAAATCTGCAACAAAGGAGATATTGTTTTAAATCGTTTGAAGGCCCACTTAGGTGTTTTTGCTGTAGCACCTCGAACTGGCGTTATAAGCCCGGACTATACGGTCTTAAATGTGATGAGAATCACTTTGCCCGAGTTTATAGAATGCGTATTGAAATCATCAAAACTTCGGCCAGAACTTCGAGTTAGGTGCAAAGGTATAGTTGAAGGTTTTTAGCGGTTGTACACTGACGACTTGTACACTCTCAGCTTACCTCTTCCCCCTATAGAAGAACAGAATGAAATAATGATAGAGATTGCTCGCCGGTCTTCCAAGG
Organism: Desulfamplus sp.; assembly: GCA_015232935.1. GTDB lineage: Bacteria > Desulfobacterota > Desulfobacteria > Desulfobacterales > Desulfobacteraceae > Desulfamplus. The sequence goes on along the minus strand of JADFYT010000283.1, from coordinate 2,409 downwards.
TAGATCAACCATAACTAAGGCTGAACGAGAGATTGAACTCATTCAGGAATACCTCACCCGCCTTGTTTCGGATGTAATGACAGGGAAAGTTGATGTCCGCTCCGTTGAAATTCCGGGTTTTGAGCCTGTAGAGGCTGATCTGGAAGTTCAGGATGATGAATCTGAAGATGAACTGATTGCGGAGGGCATCGAAGAATGAAAAAGAAAGAGATACAGGAAATCCCAAACGAATACGGGCAGATCCTCGTTGAAGTGAAGGAGCGTGTTCGTTCCGCCCAGTACCAAGCCCTTAAAGCCGTCAATACCGAACTCGTGGGGCTGTATTGGGATATTGGCCAAATGATATCAGAGAGGCAAGAAATATCTGGCTGGGGAAAATCAGTCGTAAAACTCCTCTCGCTAGACTTACAGCAAGAATTCCCCGGAGTAAGCGGTTTTTCAGTACAAAATCTTTGGTACATGAGGCAGTTCTACCAGGAATATCACGAAAACAAAAAACTCCAACCATTGGTTGGAGAAATTGCCTGGGCTCACAATCTGGTTATTATGAGCAAATGCAAAGACCCGTTGCAACGAGAATTTTATATCCGCATGACTCGCAAATTTGGCTGGTCAAAAAATGTACTCATTCATCAAATTGAAAACCAGAGTTATGAAAAATCACTGCTGGGGCAGACCAATTTTGACCGCACTCTGACACCGTGCAATTTTATCTGACGGCATTGGACAGACAGGTTCGCATGGAGGATGAAAATCCTTCCATCGGCATTATTCTGTGCAAAGAGAAAAAGCACACCATTGTTGAGTATGCTTTGCACGATACCCAAAAACCACTCGGAGTAGCTACCTACGAAATCACCAAAACACTGCCAAAGGCACTCAAAGAAGAGCTGCCTGGCCCGGAAGAAATTTCAAAATTACTGGAAGGCATTGAAAAATGAAGTTCACCGACACAAGCGAAGCAGGACTTGAAACCACCATTGTCAAGTCGTTGATTGAAGAAGGTGGGTTTAAGGTAGGCACCCCTCCGAACCCTGCAGGACTGGCAACGAACTATCTCTGGAGAAAGCCGGAACCGGAACTGGATCAGCTAAGCAACATCATCAAAACCTTCAATGACCTCTTCGGAAGAAAAAGGCGGCCTGACTGGAGAAGGTATTGTAATTGGAGAAGGTATTGTTTATCATGACAGATATCATATTTTGATTCCCTCGCAAAAAATCCTGAACAGGCATTTTTGAGAGCTATAACCATTTGAATTTATTTGTTAAATTTTTTTTAAAAAAATACTTTTTACGAGACCATCATGTTTTAAAAAACAAACATGAGCAGGAGGAGGTGGATTTTGCTTAACACTGTTTTTCTGATTTCCGTGGCCGTGATCGGCGGGCTTTTTGTCACGATACAGGCCCAGTTCATGGGAGTTCTGGATAAAAATATCGGCACTATTGAAAGCGTGTTCATTACTTACGGGGGCGGAGGACTCTGCGTGGGAGTGGTTATGCTGCTCTTGCGTGGCGGAAATCTCGGGGCTTTTCAGACCGTACCATTGTATGTCCTTTCAAGCGGCATTGCGGGGCTTGTGATTGTGGGCTCGATAGGGTTTGTCACCCCCCGCCTTGGTCTTGTGCCGGCATCGACTCTTTTAGTGGCCGCACAGTTCATATCCGCTGCCCTTATCGACCATTTTGGCCTGCTGGGAGCTGATGTACGGCTTCTTACACCATCACGAATCTGTGGTATGGGAGTCATGATGGCGGGAATATGGCTTATAATCCGGAGCTAAGCGTTGTCTATGGCCTGACCGTTTTTTTGTTAGATTTGAATCATACAGCCATGCGATATGAAGCCGACAAGAAGGATGTCAACCTTATATGCCCCGGAAGATGTAATTATCCCTGGAGTAATCTATGAATTTGATGATGTCAGATAAAACAAAGCCGGAAATATCCGTTAACTTCATCTCTCTTAAAACAAAAGTGTTCATTATCTTTTCTGTTTTAACCCTGTTTTTTCTTGCCGTGGATTATGGCATACAAAAAAGTGTAATATTTCCGACATACCTTGATCTGGAAGAGTCTGAGGCCATACAAAACCTTGAAAGAGCTTCAGAAGCGATTCATCGAGAGATAACACATATTGATATCTTGTGCCATGACTGGGCATCATGGGATGACACATATGAATATGCTACCACAAAATCACGGGAATTCGAGAAATCCAATCTCACTCGTGACTCTTTTATATCCAACAAGATCAATTTTTTTTATATCTGCGACTCTTCAGGAAACCTGCTCATCCAGGCTCTTTATGATCTGGAGTCAGGCAATGAGATAAAGATGGACAATCTGCTTGATGATACTGACTTGAAAAAAAGACTGGTCAATTTTTCACTTGACTCTTTTCCGG
>JADFYT010000282.1 GCA_015232935.1 Desulfamplus sp. | reverse complement strand
CTGTGATATCATAATAAGGAATCTGTCAATGCAGGGGATAAGTTTTGAGCTGCTGCATATTTACAGCAAATATATGTCTGCAATTGATGTCGGAGATATAGTTGAGCTTGAATTTAAATTAGATACAAAACAGGAGGAGGTGATATCAAAAAGATGCATTGTCCGCGTCAAGACTGACAAGTATATCGGTGCGGAGTTTCAGGATGATAATTTTTCAAAGCGCCTTGGGTTTTACCTTGGATAACCTCTTTGTGTGAGCCAAATGTTGTGTTAAAGGCCGGTCGCAAAAGAGATTGTCTATTGAAATCAAGTCAAACATTAAATCAACAGGAGAAAATGCAAGATGACTAACCAAACCGCTTATCGCAAAGTTGTTATGTTTTCCATGATTGCCATTGCAGGGATCATGCTTTTCATTTCGTCTGCAAATTGTGCGGATCTTACCATTTACACTGAAGATACTCCAAATTCCCACTTCACGGATAAGGATGGGCAAATCAAGGGATATGTCCATGAAGTTGTTCTGGAAATGCAAAAAAAAATGGGAGATACAACACCGATTCAAATGGTTCCCTGGGCAAGAGGGTATAATCTTGCCATAACAAAACCCAATATCGCCCTTTTTTCCACCACATTTACAGAAGAGAGACGTAACCTTTTTAAATGGGTTGGCCCTGTTTATGAATCTGTATGGGTTATGTACGCAAAGGCAGGTTCCGGGGTTAAAATAAACTCTCTGGAAGATGCCAAGGCGGTCAAAAGCATTGGTGCCTACAGAGATGATGTTCGTGAGCAGTTTCTGAAATCAAATGGCTTTACAAACCTTGACAGCATTACAGATAATGACCTGAATCTCAAGAAGCTGGTTGGAAATCGTATCACTCTATGGATTTCAGGCAATGACGAAGCTCCCTTGATAGCCGAGAGACTTGGTATCCCGATGGACAGTATCGAGCCTGTTTTCAAGATGGACTCAAGCGGCCTGTTTATCGCTTTTAACAAGGACACTCCTGATGATATTGTAAATGCCTGGGCAAAAGCCTATGATGAGGTTCGTGCTGATGGCACAATGGCCGCTATCTACAAAAAATGGAATATGGAAATCCCGACATATCAGATTCCGCCAGCACCGTGATCTGGCTGTCTATTCATAATTGACAAGGGTAAAATAGCCGACAGATGTCGATTTTGAGTATATAAAAGCTGGATGTCCAAAATTCAAAGGGTGATGTCAAAGATTTTTAAAATCCGTAGCATCACCCTTTTTTATGGGGTTGCGTTAATTGTAAATCGATATGGTATTTCTACAATTTCAGAATGAGAATCTAAGGGTTACAGGCTTATTGTTATCCTGTTGCCGCCCTTGCTCACTTTTGTCTGCTCAATGGTAATAAGTCCATACTGGTCAGCTTCAACCTGACCGCTTCCAGCAACAATGCCTGTTGCTTTATCCATGTTTGTAAAGCTAACCATCTGCCCGGGTGCTACATTGATTGACTGAAGGCGTCTTGGTGTAATATCCACAAGGCACTCTCCGGCAGGGGCGGTATTTATCAATGCGACGCTTATCTGCCAGGTTGAGGTGGTCTCAACAAGGTCATGGGTTTCCCAGTACAGATAACGGTTGACCTGACCTGATGCGTCACCATCGCTGCTCTGGCCGTTGCCGTAGTTGTTATCCAGAGAGCAGCGTGTAAAGGCCGGCAGGGATTGATTCAGTCTGATATCAATCTCCATATGACGTTCGCTGCCGTTTTTGGGAAACACCGTTCTCTGGCTGTGGCCTGACTGCCCCCAGATAAACAGATGGGGCTGACGGGTCTCCTGAAGGGCATTTATAAAATCAACAGCCTGCTCCCAGCCAATTGCACCGTCGTTTTTGCCATTGGAAAAACTCAGGAACCCAATGCTTTTATCAACATGCTTTTTCAGATACCAGGCATCATTGTAATAATCCCACACAGGAGTGCCAGGATCAGAGTCATCTTTTTTAAACAATACCCCATATTCAGGCTTGCCATAGACAATCTGGTATGAGCTTTTGAAATTAGGAGATTTTTCAGGCACATGTACTCCTACCCAGGAACGACTCCATGAGACAAGTTCCGGATAGCGTATTGCCATCATCAAGGATCCCGAGCCTCCCATTGAGCTTCCTGCTGTAAATGTTCTTGATCTATCAATGTTCCAGCTTGTGCTCTTATCCATCCAGTCAAGAAAGGATATAAGGCGGTTGGTTGAGTAGGGTTTGACAACTCCGCTTTGATACTGGCTCTGCCCCCATGTGTAGGATTGTCCCTGAAATGTGTAGAGTTTTTCATGGTATCCTGTCCACCAATCGTAGGGATACTGGTTGGATGCAAGAATCAGGGAGCCGTCTTCCGCATCGTTCCACCAGCCATATCCGCCGTAGAGATCTCCGCCCCAGCAGTGCATATGAATTCCGACAGGTGCAGGAGATGCCATATTCCGGGGTTTGCCCACAAGGTAATCATAGGGTTTTCCCATTACAGAAGAGTTTGGAGGAGCTTCCCAGCGTGTGTAGATGTAAAGCTCCACATTGGCGATATACTGAAAACTGTTATCAAACTCGATCCTCTGGAGCACGGGCTCGCCCTGGCCAACAGATTCGCCCGGGATATAAGCAGTATTGACGCCGTCAGTTACGGTTCTGTTTTCAACTCCATCCACAACCGAAGTTACAGCATACCATGATGCTCCACCTACAGAAGGGCTATAGACAAAAAGTCCCTGATCCAGATCAAGAGGTGTTCCGGCATGATTAATGGGGCCTGTGGTGGCAGAAGTGGACGCGGGATTGGGCGGATTGGTTACAGGGATAATTTCAGATGAACCTTCGGCGATAACATATCTCATTGCCGGCTGATGTTTGCTGCTGGTACCGGTTCCATACAGTTCAAGATTCCATCCCGAGAGGCTGTTTACAGTTCCAACAGAAACAAGAGCGGTTATGTTCTGGCTTGTAATCGGCTCTTGTGAATGGTAGATCCTGTACTGGATATTGCGTGGATATGATTTGACAAGGGTGTAAAGCTCATCATAAAAGATAGATGCTCTGTCCACAATCTGGACAATCTCGTCAAATACTATAAATGTCTGTCCCGCCTTGTGGAGCATACCGATATTTGAGGGCTGAGCCTGTGCAAGATCTTCATTTTCAACTGTTATTGCAACTTCAGGGCTGGTTGCAGTCTGAGAAGCAGCATATATCTTGTAGGTTCCGGCCACAAAGCTCTGGAATATGTTGCTGCTAAGAATTCTCTCTTTGCCGGTAGAATCCTTTGCCACGATTTTATCAGCATTTATATAGGCAGAACTGTTATCCTGATATGCAGCCTTGACCTTTATAACAGCCTTGTCTCTGCCGTTGGAGAGAATAACTGTCCTGTCCGGTTCAACAGTAAGTGAATTGATGGTTTTTATCTCGAACTGAGCCTCGTCAGCACCAATATCGACCTTGCCGCTCTGGCGGATATCTCCGTCAATGTCATGGGTCAGACCCTCTATGTCAATGCCTTGATCAATAACTGCATAGATA
>JADFYT010000281.1 GCA_015232935.1 Desulfamplus sp. | reverse complement strand
TTACACCTTCATCCGCTGCGATTGTCATGGCAACAAGATCAATACCGCTTGCACCCGCGACCATATTCTTTACAAACTTCTCATGGCCAGGAACATCAACTATCCCCACAACATTGCCATCAGACAGGGTAATCGAGGCAAATCCAAGTTCTATGGTGATGCCGCGCTGTGTTTCCTCTTTGAGCCTGTCTGTCTCTATGCCGGTAAGTGCTCTGATGAGGCTTGTTTTTCCATGGTCAATGTGGCCGGCTGTCCCAAGGATAATCTGTTTCAATGCTCTATAGCTCCCTTTTCTTTGACTCACTTGTGCCGTTAGGTTTAGTTAGGTTTAAGCAGCCATAATTACAGGCATCCTTTCTTCATATAAACTCAAAAGTGTCAAATTACAAATCAATGAAGGATACCCAAATCATGGCTTAATTTCTCTTTCTTCTGTTTCTCATAATCTGCATCAGGTATGCCGCAACTACAAGGATCAGACCCATGCCAACACCATGAAAGATTGACCAATCTGGACGGAAGATTCTTGTCAGCAATATGCCAAATACCACGCCAAGAATTAATCTTGCAATAAATATATATAAATCGTTCATTATGTGATTTATCCTCTTGTAAATTCTGTTATAAAAAATATAGGAAAAAAATAATAAACAAACTTGCCTGGCTGGTCAATATGAAATTTGAACTATCCAGGACAAGCCGGAGGTCAAAAAGAGTTTCTCTTTTTTTAGTCAAAACAAGTTGATTATGAATCCTGCAATTCAGGACATGTAGTTGACTGTAGAAGGGTGTTTCAGGAAGATGACTTATACTGATAGGGCAATAATGGTCTGATTAAGGCAACAATGGCAATTCATCCAAGTTTAATCAAAACAGCTCCTGCAACTATGAAAAGAGAGCTTATGACCCGTTTAATAGTAATTTGTTCTCTGAAAATAAAAAATCCGATCAAGATACCAAACAGAGTGCTGACCTGACGAAGGGCTGATGCATAGCTTGTAAAAGCGTGCTCAAGGCCTATCCTAAAAGTTATAAACGAAAAAAGCATAACCAGGCCACCCAAGATTATAGGTAATGGATTGTGCTTTATTTCAACTATTATCTTATTGTTATGGTGCTGCCCCACAATTCTGAGAAGATGAAAAAGAGTCATATAAAGGCTAAGATGAAATGTATAGATCATTATATTACCGGTCATCACACCTATTTTATCTGCAAGTGCGCCAAAGGAGTAAAAAAATGCCGCGGCAAGGGCAAACAGTACGCCATTTTCCATCAAGACAATCTTTTTTCTACAAAAGGTGGCTGATCTATTTGATATAATCTTGAAATTGCCTGTATGTATAGTTACAGCACCATATATAATAAGGATGATACCGCAAGCCCCAATAAGGGAGATCCTCTCTCCAATTAGAAGATAACTCCAGATGACAATATAGACAGGCCCTGTTACAGTCAGAGGATATACAAGTGTCAAATCCCCTTTTTCATATGCAAGAGCAACAAAGTGCTGGTATAAAAAAAAGAAAAAACCAGCTCCAAGGGCAGCAGTAATGACAGATGGTGAAAAAAGCTGTTTGATCGGATAAAGATATACTGTGGAAGCACCAAGCAAACCTGCTGTGACTGTCATCATCAAAAATACAGATGTAGTTTTATCTCTGCACATTTTCAAGCTGCTGTTCCACAAAACATGGAAAAGCGCACTTGCAACAATAAAGAGAAATGCTTTCAGAGTCATTGATATAAATCCATAAAATCAGCCGGTTGAGTGGTGTCAGCAGATGGCCATTACAAAGTTCTCGTGGAACCTGAGGTCTAATTTAAAAAGTTTTTTTGTCTATTTATGTTTTTGTCAGGTATTTGGCAACGAATAAGTTAGCTCAAAGGCAAAAACGAAAAATTCTTCTGATCAATAAACAGCCTTTGCACGAAACAGTCTTGATATGGTGAGATCCGAGCAAAATCAGCAACGCTCATAACAATCTTTGGTCTTGAAAAAAGAATAAAGTAACGATAAAATTACAACCAATTATATAAACCTGTCAAAAGAGTGCATTTATAAGGCATTCGGGTCCAAACTATAGTTTTTCAGATAATTAAATTGGCGGACGTGCCGCCTAAACCCACGAACACATGGTATGCGTAACCAAAAGACTTTTCTGGAAATCTATAAAAGTGATAGCCCGATGTTTCTCGTAATTCATCTTTAAAATAAGGAGAGAAAAAAATGGCCGAGAAGGGAAGCAAAGACAAGGGCAAGAAAGAACCGAAGAAAAAACCCGAGCACACCCAAAAAGAGAAGCGTAAATTAAAACAGGAAAAGAAAAATAACAAACCTACATAAATGTGTTTAATAAAAGCAGATCCGGCAGGGGCTAATTTTATTTCTCTCTCCCCTGCCGGAGCAGATAGATCATCAACCAATAAAGATGAATTCGTAAAAATTGGATTTATCAAAATCAACCTCGAATAAAATCAGCTTATTATAATCTCCACAACTTCCGTTTTCAGACTTTTTAAGAGACCAAAAACAATAGCAAGTTTTATCCCCTCTGAAATTTTCTCTACTCCAACACCAAGAGATTCCCCTGAAAATAATGCAATAACAGTAGTTAAAAATTTAAAAGACCAGAAAAAACAACTCATGACAAAATACGACATACCCGAAGAGTCCTACACACCCGAAGAAATAGACAAATGCATCGCCATGCTTGAAAACATGGCCGAACAAGGTGAACTTCTTGCACATATACCCGAGCAAAAGAGAATTGCTCTTCTTTCGGCAGCAGGAAGGGTTTCGCGGCCTGACAGAAAATATCTCAAACAGAGACGCAAAGAGCTCAACAAGATACAACGACAGCCGGTTATCAGGCATGACAGACAGGCCAGAGCAGCCACAGGTATAAGAAGTGCCAGAGAAACTGATGTATTTGAGGCTCCTGCCAGAATCACTGTCATCCCTTTGAGCCAGGATGCTTCTGAAAAGCAACGCAACCCTCATGATTCTGCAAAACAGCTTAACTCGCCTCGCAACTGCTATGTCTGCAAGACAAAATACACAACCTTGCACCATTTCTATGATTCAATGTGCCCTGAATGTGCTGACTTTAATTATCAAAAACGCTTTCAGACAGCTTCTATTGAAGGCCATGTTGCACTGATTACCGGCTCCAGGCTTAAGATAGGGTATCAGGCTGCCTTGATGATGCTGCGTGCAGGGGCAAAAGTTATTGCCACAACACGCTTTCCGGTTGATGCTGCTATTCGTTATTCCAGAGAGAAGGATTTTGATGCGTGGAAGGACAGGCTTGATATATACGGCCTGGATCTAAGACACATCCCAAGTGTCGAAATATTTGCAGGTTATATTGAAAACCACTATCATCGACTTGATATTCTCATCAACAATGCTGCACAGACGGTAAGAAGGCCGCCGGGGTTTTATGCACATCTTATGGAAAACGAGAATCTGACCACAGAGGCTTTGCGACTTTCTCACCCGGATGCTGCAAGGCTGCTTGAAGAGCACAGTATATGCAACGACAGATTAGGTTCACTTA
>JADFYT010000280.1 GCA_015232935.1 Desulfamplus sp. | reverse complement strand
TGGTAAAAAGGAATAAGACATGGCTTTAAATCCAGATAATTTAATGAATGCTCAAAAAGGACTTCAAAAACACCAAAAGAATTTAGATGAATTTAGTGAAGAAAAAAAAACAGATATGCAAAATGAGATCGCCAGACACAAGGTTACCACGCAAGCTTTGCATAAAAGTGAAGAGGAAGAGCACAGGCTCAGACTGAAAGCCCGACAAAACAAGTTGGACGAGACAGAATTTATAAGCAGGCTGGCTTTTGGTATTGCTAAAGAGTTTAACAATAAATTGTCAGTTATCCTTGGTTACACAGAGATGGCTTTAGATCAGGTTCACCCTGAACAGCCTTTATTTAAAGACCTTAAGGAGATCTATAAGGCTGCAGAAAGTTCAGCTGTCCTTGTCAACCAGCTTATGACATTTGCCGGCAAGCAGGCTATATCCCCTGTTGCAATGAATATTAATGATTCTGTAAAAATGATGCTCAAGATGCTGCGGGAGCTGGTTGGGGAGAGTATTTATATTGTATGGCTGCCTTGCAGTAACATCTGGCAGGTAAAGTTTGATCTGTCTCAGCTTGACCAGATTCTGGTTCATATGTGCCGTAACTCCATGGATGCTATCAATGGCAGTGGAAGGATAATTATTGAGACTGGAAATGTCTCGCTTGATAAGGTCAGTTCTCTATATTTTAAAGATGCTCTCCCTGGTGATTATGTGGCACTTGCCTTGAGTGACAATGGCTCAGGCATGGACAAAGAGACGCAGATAAAAGTTTTTGAACCATTTTTCACAACCAAAGAGTTTGGTGGAGGTTCTGGCATGGGATTGCCGTGCATCTACGGTATTGTCAAGCAGCACAAAGGTTTTATAAATGTTTTTAGTGAGCCTGGCAAAGGCACAACATTCACCATATACCTGCCAAGGTATTCGGAAACTCAAGAACAGATGGAAAAAATGAAGGGTACTCAAAAAGTCTGCCTTGGTAATGAGACCATTCTGGTTGTTGATGACGATCCGGCAATACTTAATATCTGCAAGATCATGCTTAAAAAACTTGGTTACAATGTAATGGCCTCAACCAGGCCTTGCAAAGCTATACGTATGGCATCAGAGAATACAGATGACCTTCATCTGTTGATTACGGATATTCTAATGCCTGATATGGATGGAGAGGATCTGGTTGAAAAGATAATGTCCATATATCCAAAAACCAGGTTCCTTTTAATGTCTGGTTCTCCTTCTAATATTAAACTTGAAAGTGGTGGATTTGATAAAAAGAAGAATTTTATACAAAAGCCTTTTTCTAAAAATGAATTTGCTGAAAAGGTAAGGGATGTGCTGGACGGTGTATGATTTCAGGTCAGCCTTTGCCGTAAAAATAAATTGAGTGCAGCCTTTTTGAGATATAGGTTAACTTTTGAAGGTATGCTGGACAAAAAGACAAGCTTATGTCAATGGCCATTAACAGCTTACATACTTTGTCTGTTTTTTTTGGAAATATACTGGCAATAAACTCGGGTATCCTTGTTATTTTATCCTGTCCAGCAATTTTCTGACTGTTCTTGCGAGCATTTGATATCCAACAGGTTTGGTTAATATCTCATCAATTGCAGGCTTTAGCATGTCTTTGTCTTCTATCTTATTGCTGAACCCTGTACATAATATGACGGGTATGTCCGGCCGCACATCCTTGACAGCCAGTGCCAGATTATCTCCTGTTAAATCTGGCATTGTCATGTCAGTTATTATAAGATCAAAGAGATTGGGTGATTCGGTAAATATCTTCAATGCCTCAACACTGCTGGAAATGGTTGTGACTCTATACCCCAGACGTTCCAGAATTCGTCTCTGCATTTTTAGAATCACTATTTCGTCATCTATCATCAGGATGCTTTCCGTGCCTGACGGAGCTGAATTTTCTTTAACATGTCTATCTGTTTTACCTTGTTCGTAAATTCGGGGGAAATAAACATTAAAACATGTCCCTTTATTTATTTCAGTGTAAACAGATATATGCCCTCCATGGGATTTCACAAGGCCATGTACTATCGAGAGCCCCAGACCGGTTCCTTTGCCATCCTCTTTTGTTGTAAAATAAGGATCAAATATTTTTTCGATAATATCAGCGGGGATTCCAATTCCTGAATCGCGGACAGACAGGCAAATATAATCTCCTTGTTTGAGATCAGGAGATCTTTCCTGAACTGTTTTATCAAAAGAGACATTTTGAAGGCGGATATCAAGCATTCCTCCCTTCTCTTCCATGGCATGACAGGCATTTGTGCACAGGTTTACTATGATCTGGTTAAGTTGAGCCGGATCAGACATGATAATGCCGGTATCAGGGTCAATATCATAATTTATTTTGATGTTTGAGGGCAAAACAGATCTCATAAGCTCCATTGATTCCTTGATAACCGGAGTTACTTTCATTGACATGTAGTTATGTTCTGTCTGTTTGCTAAAAGACAATATTCTTCTGACAAGATCCCTGGCTCTTTTGCCGGCGTTAAGGATCTGCTCAAGATCATCTTTCAGGTCAGAGTCTTCGCCAGCATCTTCAATTGAGAGTTCGGCAAACCCCAGAATAGCGGCAAGAATATTGTTGAAATCGTGGGAAATGCCGCCTGCAAGCGTGCCAAGCGACTCCATTTTCTGGGATTGCCTAAGCTTTTTTTCCGCACGGCTTTTTTCGGTGATATCCTCAACCATTCTTATTGCGGATATCACTTGCCCTTTGTCATCATGAACCGGTGAGGCAATTTCCCTGAACAGAAGCTGCTTGTTGTTGATATTTTTCTCCCTGATAACCTCATGCACTTTACCATCCTCAAATGTGTGCGTTACCGGACAGTCATCGCATGGCGAATCATCGAATAATGCCCGTTTACCCAGGTTATAAGTCAGTTGATAGCATTTGGGTTTATCATGATCTTCTATATCCGGATACCACTGCTTCATTTTGTTGTTGACTTCCAGTATCTCCAGTTGAGGACTCATCAGGGCAATCCCAAGCTCTATATTGTTTAAGATACCCCAGTATTTTTCATTTAGTTCATGGAGACTTGCCTGAATGTTTTTTAGATAGTCAATATCCGTATGAGTGCCGGTAGCCCTGATCGGCTTGCCGTTTTCATCCCGTTCAAAAACCTTTCCCTTTCCAAGTACCCAGAGCCATTCTCCTGATTTTTTCCTGAGCCGGAATTCGTATTCAAAGGGTGAGTCTTTTGTTTTTAGATGCTCTAAAATTTTACTCTGAACAGATTTTTTTCCGGCAGATTTTTTATCATCAGGGTGAAGAAGTTCTGACCAGGTTTCAAAAGACTGGGGCAGCTCGTAAGGTTCATAACCGAGCATGGTGTAGTATAAAGGGTTGAAATAGACCTCTCCGGTTTTCATGTTCCAGTCCCAGAGGCCGTCATTAGAAGCCTCCTGTGCCATCTTCAGTCTCTCCTCGCTTTGGCTGAGCAGCATGTAAGCTCTTTCCCGTTCCATTGCCAGTCTCTTTTTTTCAATGGCACCAATAATGGTCTTGGGCAGGCGAAGGATATGGCTGGGGGTTTTAATGACATA
>JADFYT010000027.1 GCA_015232935.1 Desulfamplus sp. | reverse complement strand
AAACTTGCCCTGGTTGGACTTGCCGGATTTGAGGGGTATTATCCATCAGAGATAAGCGGAGGAATGAGAAAACGTGCGGGCCTTGCAAGAGCCATGGCACTGGATCCGGATATTCTCTTTTTTGATGAACCCTCGGCAGGACTTGATCCTGTAAGTGCAAGACTTCTTGATGACCTGATTTTAGAGCTGAGTGCAAGTCTTGGCTCTACCATTGTTGTGGTTACCCATGAGCTTGCAAGCATCTTTGCCATTGGCACAAACTCGGTTTTTCTTGATCCTGTCACAAAAACAATGATTGCTCACGGACACCCTGGCAAGCTTCTGGATACCTCTCAGGACGAGAGAGTTATTGCTTTTTTGACACGGGGGGAGGGAAAATGAAAAAGGAGAATAAATTAATATAATGAACAAACAGCCTAATAATATTTTAATCGGAGCTTTTGTCGCTGGTGCAGTCGCTCTTGTGGTCATTGCGGTTCTGGTCTTTGGTTCCGGCTCCTTTTTTCAGGACAACAACCTGTTTGTGCTCCATTTCAAGGGTTCGGTAAAGGGTCTTTCTGTTGGATCTCCTGTTGTGCTGCGGGGGGTCAAGGTTGGTTCTGTAAGAGATATAAGAATTAACGCAATGTCGAACAGCCGCAGTTTTTCCATTCCTGTTATTGTAGAAATCGGCAACGATCTTGTCGTTATGCCGGAAGATAGCGGCCCCGGGTATGACAGCAATAAGGATTCTGCAAAAAACTTCTCTCTGGACGAGACGCTCAAGGATCTGATTGACAAGGGACTCAGGGCACAGCTTGAAATGCAGAGCATGGTAACAGGCCAGTTGCTTGTAGGGCTCGACTTTCATCCTGACAAGCCGGCGAGATTGTCAGGCCATAAATCAGAATATCCTGAAATTCCAACAATCCAGACAGATATTGAGGAGTTCACCCAGAAGATAAAGCAGGTGCCTATTGAGGAGATATTCAACAAGATCTTTTCAATCATAAGTACTGTCGAGAAAGCACTTAACGAGGAGTCTATTGGAGATCTGCTTACATCTTTGTCACTTGTATCCAAAAGTATAAACAAAATTTCCGACAGTCTTTATGATCACCTTCCTGGTATGGCTTCAGAGATGGAAGAGACCATTAAAAGTGCAAAAGTTCTGATGCAGAACTCAAATCATCAGGTGATAGCAATGAGCGGCTCTATAAATCAGACAGTTTCTGATCTTCAGTCTCTTGTCAACACGGCAAAGGATCAGGTTGAGACAAACGGAACAGCCATTGGCGATACCCTGAAGGATACAAACAGATTGATAGCCAGCATAAAAAATGAGGTGCCTCCTGTTTCAAAATCCATCAAGGATACGCTGGCAACTACAAAAGAGACCCTTTATGCGGCAAAAGAGGCTTCGGATCAGGCAACTGTCATGTTAAAAGGGGTGGATCGCATAACAGGCAAAGATTCCGCCCTTATCAATAATTTGAATGCGACTTTAAATGATCTTTCTGATGCGGCACGCTCTTTACGTCTTCTTGCAGAATACCTTGAACGCCATCCGGAGGCATTGATACAGGGAAAAAGGTAGCCAGTAAGGTGAGTGAACAGGCTTTGGGCCTGAAAACAAGGTAAAAAAATTTTGTGATGGAACTCCTGCAGGACTCATTTTTCATCAGATCCAATCAATGAGTAAAATCAGGTTTTTCAGAAAGTCTAAAGGAGGGTGGAACGATTATGGAGAAAAATATGAAAACCAGGAGTGTGGATATGAAAAGGTTTTATCTTGATTTGATGTTGTCTGTATTGCTGTTGGCATCTCTGTTTCTGGGAGGCTGCATCACAAGTCAGCCCTCAAGATTTTATATATTGACACCCATAGGCACTTATTTAAACAAGGACAAGGTGGCAATACCGGATTCAGACAATAACAAAACCACAGACAAGAGTGAAATCGCTGGCAAGAGTGGAAGTGGAATCTCAGGCAAGAGCGGAATCCCGGACAAGGGCGGTATTTCAGATGAGATAAACAGTATGCAGACATCAAAACGAGCTGCTTTGAAAAATATTAATCTGGGACTTGGGCCGGTCTCTATCGCAAAATATCTTGATCGTTCCCAGCTTGTAGTAAGACTAAGTCCCCATGAGATAAAACTTGAAGATTTTCATCAGTGGGCAGGCTCTCCAAGGGATGATATCCCGGCAATCTTGCTGGAAAACATGTCAACTGTTCTTGGTATTGACACTATTTATAAGTATCCCTGGAAAAGCTATGCTGACGTTGACTTTCAGATCATTGTCGATATCCAGCAGCTTGATGGCAGACCAGATGAGAGTGTAAGGCTTGCAGCCCGTTGGGAGATTCTTGTGGATAAAGGCTCAAAAAGCGTAAGGAGCGGAAAAACAGAGCTTGCGGAACCTGTTTCAGGAAGCGGTTTTGACTTTTTCACAGCGGCTCAAAGCCGTGCCCTTGGAAGGCTGAGCATTATTATCGCCAGAGCTGTTATTGAACTTCTCTGATTGTGTTGTTTTGTCAGAAAACAAAGTTTCCATCTTGTATAATGAAAAAGTTTTTGGTACACAATTCAAGATTAAATTAAGAACATGTTGTTCTTAAGGTATAAGAGATTTAAATCAGGAGGTTAAAATGTTCAAAATTGTCAATCGGGAAGAGATGGCTCAGGGAACCATTGTCCTGAACGAAATCGAAGCGCCACGGATTGCCCGAAAGGCAAAACCGGGTCAGTTCGTAATACTTCAGGCCAATGAAAAGGGAGAGAGAATACCCCTTACAATGGCAGATGTTGATCCGGAAAAGGGTACCATTACAATTATCTACATGATCGTTGGAAAATCTACCTCTCTTTTTGGAAAAATGCAGGTGGGAGAAGAGTATTTTGCAGTTATAGGCCCGCTTGGCAAGGCCACTCACATTGAAAAGAGAGGCAAGGTGGTATGCGTGGGAGGTGGAACCGGAATCGCAGTGCTTCACCCGATCACACGGGGGCTCAAAGAGGCTGGTAATGAGGTGATCACAATACTTGGCTCACGAAACAAGGATCTTCTTATTCTTGAAGACAAGATGTCAAAGGTGTCAGACACTTTGCACATATGCACTGACGACGGCTCCAGGGGACATCACGGCTTTGTCACAGATGTGCTCAAGGATGTCCTGGAAAAAGAGGATATTCGTCTTGTGGTTGCAATAGGACCTGTACCCATGATGAAGTTTGTTTCAAAGATCACAAAGGAAAAGGGGGTTGAAACCCTTGTGAGCCTTAATCCTATCATGGTTGACGGCACCGGAATGTGCGGCGGATGCCGTGTATCTGTTGGTGGCAAGACTCAGTTTGCCTGCGTGGATGGCCCTGAGTTTGATGGCCATGAGGTGGATTATGATGAGTTGTCAAAGCGGCTTCAGGCATATCATGAAGATGAGAAGATCAGCATGGATCAATGCAGACAAAACCTGTAACACAAGAACGCAACAAAAAACTGATAATGTCAGGAAACGTTTTTGTGCAAGATAAAGGAATAACGTAATGGTGGAGAAGAAAGTAAAAAAAGAACAGGTACCAAGGGCAAAGATGCCTGAACAGGCTCCTGATGTGAGAAACAAGAATTTCATGGAAGTGCCGCTCGGCCTTACACCTGAAATGGCCAGGACCGAGGCATCAAGATGTCTTCAGTGCAAAAATCCCGCCTGTGTTGATGGATGCCCGGTTTCGGTTGATATTCCAGGATTTATCAATAAGATTGCAGAGGGTGATTTTGAAGGAGCTGCTAAAAAACTGTGGGAGAGAAATGCTCTTCCTGCGATTTGCGGGCGGGTATGTCCCCAGGAGATCCAGTGTGAAGGCAGATGCATTATCGGCAAAAAGGGAAGCTCGGTAGCCATTGGATATCTTGAGAGGTTTGCCGCTGACTATGCACGGGAAAAGGGCTCTGTTGAACTGCCCGGGGTAGCTGAAAAAACCGGCAAGAAAGTCGCCATAATAGGCTCTGGTCCATCAGGTCTTACAGTGGCAGGAGATCTTGTTGTAAAGGGACATGATGTAACAATATTTGAAGCCTTTCACCAGACAGGCGGAGTATTGGTATATGGCATCCCTGAGTTCAGGCTGCCCAAAGAGATTGTCGCTTCTGAAGTCTCGACTCTTGAAAAACTTGGTGTTAAAATTGAAACTAACAGCGTTGTGGGTGCTACCGTCACCATTGATGAGCTTTTTCAGGAGGGATATGATGCTGTCTATGTGGGGGTTGGTGCTGGTCTTCCACGTTTCATGAATCTTCCTGGTGAAAACTTGATTGGTGTTTTTTCTGCCAATGAGTACTTGACCAGAACAAATCTTATGAAGGCTTACCGTTTTCCTGAATATGACACTCCAGTTGCAAGAGGTAAAAATGTAGTGGTACTGGGGGCAGGAAATGTTGCCATGGATGCTGCAAGAACAGCCATGCGCCTTGGAGCTGAATCTGTAAAAGTGGTTTACAGGCGTTCACGGGCAGAGATGCCGGCAAGGGCGGAAGAGTTGCACCATGCAGAAGAAGAGGGCATCGAGTTTATTCTGCTTACCAACCCGGTACAGTTTTTTGGTGATGAAAAAGGAAGGCTGTGCGGCATGGAGTGTCTTAAAATGGAGCTGGGAGAGCCTGACGCATCTGGCAGAAGAAGGCCTGTTGCAATCCAGGGTTCAGAGTACACCATTGAGTGTGATCTTGTGGTGGTATCAGTAGGAGCACAGCCTAACCCGCTTTTGACCAATGCCACGCCGGAGATCTCACTTAACCGCTGGGGCAATATTGTAGCTCACCCTGTAACCGGCAAAACTACCAAAAAAGGTGTATGGGCTGGCGGTGATATTGTAACTGGTATGGCAACTGTTATTCTTGCGATGGGTGCGGGCAGGGAAGCCGCCAATTCCATACATGACTATCTGTCAATCGGTTGGTAAACCCTTGAAATTTAGGACTGTTGATCTATTATACTTCAGACGTTCAAGCTGATCGTCTGAAGTTTCTTATTGCAGTTTCAGTGATGCTGTAATATATGACGTAAAGTTATTATCCCATATTTCAAGATGTTGTTTATGATAGCTGTAATTGATTTTTTTGAAAGGGAATCAAGAGCCTTAAATTAATTTTTGTAAGACTTGCCGTCGGGCTCTTTTCCCTTTCTGTTTTTGTAATGTGCATGAACGACTGACTTGACACAGCAACATGATCTTAAGAGACTTTTATACAAGCTTTATAAAAACCTTGTGCTCAACAAGAGATAGTGAATGGATATATCCCTTGATAAACTTCTGATCTCCAAAAATACTTACAAGCCGGATTCCTTCATCTTCGGGAATCACTCTGTCAACTGCCTCCATGATAAGGCGGTGTTCCTCTCTTCGATCCTCAATAATATAAGCACTTGCTTCGCACATTTTTCTAACTCCTTGTGAGCAAATTCTCTTTTTGTTTACAATGAAAATGGATTGTGCATTTTTTATGCAGATAGCCTAAGCATCTGAGTAAAAAAGCTTGATCAATCCTGCGTGGGGCACTGCTTGAGAAAATTTTCTCCATACTTGTCAACAAGATCATCAACAAGCTGTGGTAGCGGGATTGATGTCAAGCCCACTATTTCAAGATTCTCCTGGGTAAGCGGGATCAGAATTTTTTTCGCCGGAGAAAGTGAAATAGCTTCAGCCATTTCCGGGGTGAGTTCTCCCATCATTGCATTTGGCATTATTATTCCCACAGTACCTATGATGTAATCCGCATTCCTTACTGTCTGTACAATGGCATTGATACCGGATGCCCCTCTGTTGGCACGGGCTTTGAGCATCTGGGCTGTTGCAATGGCATTGGTACCAAGAGCAAGGATCTCGACATCTTCGCCAAATCGCTCTTTAAGCTTGCGGATAATTGTTGAGCCTATCCCTCCGCCTTGTCCATCTATGACGCATATTTTTTTAGGTGTATTGTTCATAATGAAATTTCTATTAGCTTTGATGCTGCATTATGTCAAGAGCTATTCAATTATTGAATTTTAGAGATATTTCATATATTAGACCTACTGCGGAATTCACTTTTAATCCAGTGCGATTAAGGAGTAAAAGTGCATCTTGCAGGAAATATATTTTACCATGAAAATGCTCTCTTGTTTTCATGGTTCGGAGTGGCCACACAACGGCCATGAAGGTTTATATTGTTTTTATCCTTTGCATAATTGACCCAAACGCATACAACGAACTCAATAATTTATCGATGAAAATTACAATGTTGTCAAGATACAGGCGTCTTCTAAAGATACCGGCAATTGTTTTTTTTCTATTGCTCGGTATTCCTGTACTCCAGGTTCTGATGTTCAAATTTGTAAACCCCTCCTTTACAATTCCCATGGTCTGGGAGTGGTGTGAAAAAAAGGTGACAAGAAAGGATTATGTAGAGTTTTCATATGAGTGGAAAGATATCGATCAGATCTCTCTACACCTGCGTAAAGCGGTTCTTGCTGCAGAAGATCAACGATTTGCCTCACATAACGGTTTTGATTTTATTGAGATTAAAAAAGCCTTTGCTGACATAAAATCAGGAAAAAAGGTACGGGGAGCAAGCACTATAACCATGCAGGCTGCACGATCTCTGTTCCTTATACCCTGGAGAAGTATAGTCAGAAAAGTTATTGAAGCCTACTATACTGTATTTATGGAGCTTTTTTGGAGCAAAGAGAGAATCCTTGAGATTTATCTTAATACAGTTGACTGGGGAATCGCAACTGTAGGGGCACATGCAGCCGCAGAAAAATATTTTTCGTGCAGTGCAAAGGATCTAACCAAAGCACAGGCAGCTCTTCTGGCTGCTATTCTTCCAAGTCCCCACACCTGGTCGCCAACCACCCCTGACAGCTATGTAAGATCAAGGCAAAAAAGGATAATGAAAGATATGCGACTGATGCCATCATTGTAAAAAAAACAGTATCCCTTTAAGTAAAAAAGCAGTATCCCTTCAAGTTTAAAATGTCGGGTAGTTATTGCATTCACCCCGACAAGTATAAATCAAGTCAAGGGGCTAAAGACTGATATTGTAGAGAGAGCATGTGTTGTTCCATAGCACTTCCGCCAGAGTTTCAACTTTTACACCTCTTATTTGTGCAAGTTTGTGCAAAACATGTTCTACAAATGCAGGCTCGTTCCTTCTTGTCTTGTTTTTCATGGGAACCGGTGTGAGATATGGGGCATCGGTTTCAATGACAATACGCTCTTCAGGAATCAACAGAGCAAGTTCCCTGAGGAGCATCCCTCTTTGCTGAACAGTCAATATACCTGTAATGCCTATGTAATAACCAAGATCAAGATACCCGAACATCTCCTGTTTTGTGCCGCTGAAACAGTGAACTACTCCTTTACGTTCCCTGTGGTTCATTGATTCAAGAATCTGCAGAAACTTTCCATCTGAATCCCGTTCATGAAAAATCACGGGAAGAGAGAGTTCGTCAGCCGCCTCTAACTGGCGGACAAACCACTTCTCCTGTAGATCTCGTGGAGAATGCATTCTATTAAAATCAAGGCCTGTTTCACCCCATGCCTTTACAACAGACGGATTCTGACGAGCAAGGAGTTTGTAGTCGTCAATAATATCATCTGAACAATATTGTGCATCATGTGGATGCATGCCAACCGAAATAAAAACATGTTGCTGCTGAGTATGGTTCTCTTCAGGAGTTTCAGTCTGAGAAAAATTGCAATGAAGCCGCTTATGAACTTGATCTTGTTCAGGAGTTTCACTGCAATAGTAATCGCAGCCAGAATGTTTATCTCCCTGCTGATAATCATTGTTGTAACGCTGTGCTATTTTTATTGCCTTTGCTATAGTCTCTGGAGTAACTCCCGCCACCATTATGGCCTCAACTCCGGCATTAAATGATCTTTGCATCATCTCATCAAAATCGCAGTCATAGCTTTTGTCGTCTATATGTGAATGGCTGTCAAAAAGTCTCATATTAAAATTCATCTATTTGTCCTGTTTTTGTATTTTTTATGTGAAAATCTTTTGAAATAGCCGCAATCATCAGACTCTCGTTTTTAGTTATGGCGGGACAATCTGCCATGTATGTTATTTCAGATCAATATATTTATGTAAAAAAAACAGGTGAACCTCACATTCCTGGTATGAGGTTCACCTGTTTTTTATATGGTCAAGTTTGTTTGTCTTAATAATTTTGGCAGTATCGTTATAGATATCTTGTCTGTTTGATGTATCTGGCTTGTCGTCTGCTATGTTTTTACAATGAAAATTCGTTCTGGTTTTCATGATTCAGGGTAATCAGAATCTGATCATGACAGTTTATTGTATTAACTTATAGTTTGTGTGTATCTGGTGAATTTTTCACGGTCGTTCTAATGCTTCTTCAAGTTTAAAGTGTCGGGTAGATCTTAAGATTATTCAATCTTGCGAGATTTTTTTCACCCGACAGTTAAACCTTGAAGGAACACTAATTGGTTTCATGAGCATTGTGAGTCGGTTGTGTCTCATTGTTGTCCTGAGTTTGAGCTTCATTCTCAGTTGAGGTTTCATCACTCTTATCATGATGGCCACTCATTGCTGGACAATTCATTTTTCCCATACCTTTGTTGCCCATCATTCCCATACCTTTACCCATTCCACCCATTTTATTACCCATCATGGCACATTTTTCCATCATATCGCATTTACCCATCATCCCTTTTCCCTTACCTGTTTTGCCATGTCCATCCATCATAATCATTGAGATATCAAGTTCAGGAGCGATCTTTTTGACTTCAAGTGCCATATCTATCTTTTTTGCCATGACCTGCTTTTTTAGCTCCATAATTTCAGCTGAAAGGGCGAGGAGTTTTGCCTTGTCAGGCGATGTGGTCTCCATAAAAATTCTTATCTCTTCATGTTTTGCGACCATGGATGCTCTTGTGGTTGCTGTTTCATCAATAAATTTCTGATGCAGTGCCTTAAGCTTGCTTTGCTGGTCTTCTGTCAAATTTGCCCAATCCTGAGCACAGATCTGACCGCCAAGTTTCGCATCCATTGCCCTGCCTCTTTTTCCAGATCCACCCCACGCAAAAGCTGTTCCTGTCATAGCAAGTATTGTAAAAATTGCAGCAAGTTTTATAAGTGCCTGTTTTTTCATATTGCCTCCCTGATGGTTTATTTGTCCCATCTAAACAAAATTAAATTTAAATAACGGTTTTATATTTTGGCATCCTTCACTTGCCGATTATAGGTTAACACTTTTTTGTAGCCATGATCCTGTTTTTTCAGGGGTATTCGCTTTCAAAAAAATGCAAACCGCTTTTGATGCCATATGAAGGATGCCTGTATTTGAAACCCGGCTCCAATATCCATGATCTTATTATTTAAATGGATCTAATCTAACAAGACTATAAAAAGACATGTGGACGGCGTATTTGTTATAGTATAAATGCAATCAATATGCCAAAGCCGTTGAAAGTCAACCAATATTTTTAATAAAACAGGATAAGATCTTGTATTTTATAGTTTTTGACAAAGATGAACTAAGAACAAGATATGTGACAATGTCAGATGAGCTAAAGAATATTGTGTGGAGAAGTGAGTATTTTATATCCAGATCTCTATCCATATGGATACTGATTACCCAAAATCCATGATCTGTTATTGGACAAACAAAACGACCACTACCCGTCAGGATAATGGTCGTTAAGAGATCAATTATGTTTATTCAAGTTTAGGCATGTTTCATTTGCTGGTTTACATTTTCCTTAACCTCATTCCCATTTTCAGGGGATTTTCTCAAAAAAAGTGTAAACTGCTTTTGAGGTGATATGAAACATGCCCAGGTTGCTTGGAGGATATTAGCACCTTATCCCTTGATTTCTGTGAAAGAAAAAAGCGAAAAGGCTTATAGATTGCGTTTTCCCGAGTTAATTGTCAAATCAGACCGCTTATATCTGTATAATCGAGGTCAAACGCTTCTGCTACAGCCTTGTATGTTACCATGCCATTTATAACATTGGCTCCAAGTTTTATCTCTTCATTTTCCTGCATTGCCCTTTTCCACCCTTTGTTTGCAATCTGAAGAGCGTAGGGCAAGGTTGCATTGGTCAAGGCCATTGTGGAGGTTCTTGCCACGGCACCAGGCATATTGGCAACACAGTAATGGATAACACCGTCAATAACATATGTGGGATCTGTATGGGTAGTTGCTTTTGAAGTTTCAAAGCATCCGCCCTGATCAATGGCAACATCAACAATTACAGAGCCATTTTTCATCTCTTTCAGCATCTCTTTTGAAATAAGTTTTGGTGCTTTTGCACCGGCTACAAGCACAGCTCCAATAACAAGGTCGGCCTTCAGGACAAGTTCACGCAGAATTCCGGCGTTGGACATAATGGGAAAGCAGTTGGCTGGCATGACATCATCCAGATATCTCAATCGTTCAAGATTTGTATCTAATATATAGACTTTGGCACCAAGTCCGCAGGCCATTTTTGCAGCATTTATCCCAACAACACCGCCGCCGATAACTACTACAGTGGCAGGCTCGACTCCTGTTACGCCACCAAGAAGCACACCCATGCCACCCTGAGGCATTTCAAGAAATCTTGCGCCCTCCTGAACAGCCATACGCCCCGCAACCTCACTCATTGGGACCAAAAGAGGAAGCGAACCATCTTTTTTCTGAATGGTTTCATATGCAATGCACACAGCTTTACTTTTTACAAGTGCGTGGGTTTGTGTTTCATCTGCTGCAAGGTGAAGGTATGTAAAGACAATCTGGCCTTCTCTGATGAGATCATACTCAGATGGCTGTGGCTCTTTTACATGCATCACCATATCGCATTTCTTGTATATCTCGGCAGGGGTATCTGCAATCGTGGCACCTGCTTTGATATAGGCCGCATCTTCATAACCGCTGCCCTTGCCGGCATCTTTCTCAACCAGTACTTCATGACCATTCTGTTTCAGTGCAACAACGCCAGCAGGAGTCATGCAAACTCTTTTCTCGGCAACTTTAATCTCTTTGAGGATACCTACAATCATTTTTCAAATCTCCTTTTTTAAAAATTAAAAAAAATCAATATTATCAAACAGAATCTCAATGCCAAATGTGTGCCATGCCCTAAAATTTGAACATAAATCAAATATAGCCCTGTCATGGCAGGCAGTGTATGAGTTGATGTAAACGTCGTAGAAGGGAGTGTGGTAATTAAACTTACCGCCAGAACATGTCACCTAAAATCAATACCTAATTTTTATTGTTTTAACAATCTGTTTTTATTTATCATTGCTCATTTATCCCGTTTTTGTCCGTTTTAATTACCAGTGGTAACTATTTTCTCAAGTGTGATATAATATTTCTGCATTTTTTTAAGAAGGGCAGGATGGGATAATTTAAGCTCTAAAGCACTTTTTCTGACTGTTTTTTGATTTTCAAGAGTATTGATTATAATATGTTTTTCAAATTCCCCAACCTGTTCTTTTAAGGACAGTTTTTTTAGATAACCCTGTCTATCTTCATGAAAATCGACATGCCGGTATCTGGTTTTTCCATTACAAGAAGCCATTTCGCCTGAAAACAGAACTGAATCAACATCAATAACCTTGCCATCGCTCAGGAACGCCGCTCTCTCCACAACATTTTTCAGTTCTCGAACATTACCTGGCCAGTCATGCATGTTTAGTTTTTCCAAGGCTGAAGGTGTCAGAAAAGATATGTTTTTGCCAAGCCGGATGAATAGCTGAAACAGAAAATGTTCCAGCAGAAGCGGGATATCCTCCTTTCTATGCTTTAAAGGTGGGATATGGATCGGAATTACATTAATGCGATAGTACAGATCTTCACGGAATTTGCCCTGTTTTACAAGCCTGTCAAGATCTTTGTTAGTTGCAGTGACAATACGTGTATTTATGGATATCTCTCTTGTCTCCCCTATACGCCTGACAGCCTTTTCCTGGAGTAGTCTTAACAATTTTGCCTGGGAGCCAAGCGGCATCTCTGCAATTTCATCCAGAAAAACAGTTCCGTCAGTAGCCGATTCAAACAAGCCTTGCTTTCCATCTTTTTTCCCGCCGGTAAAAGAGCCTTCTGCATATCCAAAAAGTTCGCTCTCAAGTAACTGCTCAGGAAGAGCCGCACAATTTACCGGAACATATAGACCTTTTCGGCCGCTGGCTGTATGGATAGCCTTTGCAAAAAGCTCCTTGCCTGTTCCGCTTGGGCCGTATAAAGAGACGGTTATGTCTGTAGGGGCAATCTTTTCAGCAAAGGTAATGGCATCTTTCATGATCTGGGTTTTTCCAATAATGTCTGTAAAACTTGTGCCATCTATTTCCAACGAGATGGATTGGGCAAGTTTTTTAATCTCTTGCATCTCTTTGGCTATTTCAACTGCTCCAATAATTCGGTCAGATGAGTCACGAATCGGTTTGCAGGTGGAAACATATTGATAGCGCCTGTTTGCGATTATAAGATTCTGCTTCAGGCTATCAATTTTTTCTCCCTTGAGGCATTTTAGAATCTCGTATCGAGGCAAATCAAGGCTTTTGATGCTCTTGCCGACAATATCTTGGGCACTGCGCATAAAAACTTCCGCAGCAACTCTGTTCATTGTTGTAATTTTGCCATCCCTGTCAATTGAAATAACTCCGTCACTCATGTTATCAAGAACAACTCTGAACCGATTTGTCCTCTCTTCCTGAGGCAGTGTTTCAATGAACTTGATTTCAATAAAATCGGCCATTGTATCAAACAGATGAAAAAGGCCATTGTTATCAATTATCTGTTCGATATTCTCGATTTCTGTATAAACATGTGCCTCATCTTTACTGCGATCAACCTCCATTGAAACTATATTAAAACCAGATCGAGCAAGAGTTGTGGAAATATCAGCAACGATTCCCATACGGTCTTTAAAGCAGAGTCTAAGTTTGTAATTCAAAGCAAAATAATTCCTTAAATCATGGTTTGTTTTTATAGGTAGTTGACAGAATGATAAGTAAAATTTTATAAATTTGCCTTTCAGTCCGTAAAACCAGAACCTCAAGTCTTGGTATATCAGTTGGCTTCAGCTCAAAACCAAGAAGATACTCATTAAAAACCAAACAAAGGATTAGCCATGAAAATCAAAAAAGCCGTATTTCCGGTTGCGGGGCTGGGTACCCGTTTTTTACCTGCAACAAAAGCGATGGCAAAAGAGATGCTGACTGTTGTTGACAAACCAATAATTCAATATGCTGTTGAAGAGGCATTTGATGCCGGTATTGAGCAGATTATTTTTGTAACCGGTCGGGGCAAGAAAGCACTTGAAGATCATTTTGACAGATCCTTTGAGTTAGAACTGACTTTAGAAAAGAAAAAAAGATACGATACACTAAAGATGCTTCAGGAGCTTGTGCCAAAAACAGGTACTATTGTTTACACAAGGCAAAATGAACCTCTGGGGCTGGGACATGCCATCTGGTGTGCAAGGGACATTGTGGGCGATGAGCCTTTTGCTGTACTCCTTGCGGATGACCTGATTCAATCATGCTCACCTGTGCTATCCCAGATGATCAGCCGTTTTGACCGGTTACGGGCATCTATTGCAGCTGTAATGGAGGTTGAAATGGATCAGACTGACAAGTACGGGATTATTGCCGCGGACGAGATCGAAGATAATGTAGTCCGTATCAGAGGAATGGTTGAAAAGCCCTCTCCGGAAGATGCCCCCTCAAATCTTGCCATAATCGGACGATATATCCTGACTCCCAAGATTTTTGAGTATCTTGGCCAGAGCAAAACAGGAGCAGGCGGAGAAATTCAGTTGACTGATGCGATGGGGCAACTTCTTAAAGAGCAGCCAATATTTGGATATAAATTTCAGGGCACCAGGTTTGACTGCGGTGATAAAGCCGGATTTCAGATGGCAAACCTTGCCTTTGCCATGGAACGCCCGGAAATAAGAGAGAAACTGGCAAAATTTATAAAGCAGCTTGGTCAGGATGTATGTGTTTGAATTGAATCCGGATGGCCGTGCGTGACCCGCTTTTATCGTGAACAAACATTCCGGTTTTCATGACCGGAAAAATCCTTTCCGGTTTTTGCTTGTATCGATTAAAAAGTCTCCTCAAGAAAGCACTATCTATTTTGAGGAGATATTCAAGAATATTATT
This sequence comes from Desulfamplus sp., assembly GCA_015232935.1. Classification (GTDB taxonomy): domain Bacteria; phylum Desulfobacterota; class Desulfobacteria; order Desulfobacterales; family Desulfobacteraceae; genus Desulfamplus. Next base: position 513 of record JADFYT010000027.1, on the reverse strand, counting down.
TTGTCACATATTTTTATATTGTTTGTACAAATCTATAACTTTGGATACATAGTTGATGGTCTCGTTATAGGGTGGAATGCCCTCATGTTTTCTTACAGCCTCTGGCCCTGCATTATACGCTGCAAGAGCGTGTCTCAATCTTCCTTCGTTGATCTCCAGCATTTGTCTTAAATATTTTGATCCGCCCATAATGTTCTGTGATGGATCAAAAGGATCCGAGATGTCAAGTGAACTGTAATTTTCAGGCATGATCTGCATTAAACCTTTAGCCCCTTTTGGTGATACTGCCTGGCAGTTAAAGGCAGATTCTGCCGAGATGACAGCTTTGATAAGAGCACAGTCAAGTCCATATCTGAGCGAGGCTTTTTTAATTATGGGGTCAAAAGTCGTAATTTTTGCTGCTCGAGAGTATGATCCAGTTCTCTTGCTGAAGTTTCTGCTTGTCCGTTCAGTCATAAATAATTTGTATTTAGGACTGTTTGGCACATTGGTGAAATGACGTACGCCATTTGC
>JADFYT010000279.1 GCA_015232935.1 Desulfamplus sp. | reverse complement strand
CGACTGTGTAGCCACATTTCTCAAAACAAATTTTGCGCACAAGGGAAAAGCCATTGCTGTGAACACCACTTGATGCCAAACCTATCAATTTATGGCCATTTCTGATACCTGAACCATCTATTATTTTGGAGTTATCCACAATACCGACGGTAAAGCCTGAAATATCATACTCTCCCTCATTGTAAATTCCGGGCATTTCAGCGGTCTCTCCGCCAATAAGAGCACATTGGGCTTCACAGCATCCCTTTACAATTCCTTCAATAATCTGTGCTGCCACATCATTGTTTAATTTTCCCATGGCAAGATAATCAAGAAAGAACAGAGGCTTTGCACCCTGAACTACAATATCATTTACGCACATGGCAACCAGATCAATACCGATAGTATTGTGCCTGTCCATTGCAAAGGCAATCTTCAGCTTTGTTCCAACACCATCTGTGGAGCTTACCAGAACAGGATGTGCGTAGTGTGAAAGATTCAACGAAAACAGGCCGCCAAAACCACCTATCTCTCCCATGACTCCGGATCGGGGAGTGGTTTTGGCAAGCTGCTTTATGGTATGAACAAGATCATTTGCCTTGCTGATATCCACACCAGCATCAGCATATGTCAACGATTTACCCATTAAAAACTCCTCATTATTACAGGCGTAAGTTTAAAATTAAAGTGAAAAAGAGTAAACTTATTGAGTTGAAATGTCAAAACCTTTTTGACATCACTTAAGCAATATTGTATTTAAACTGAATTTCCAGTTGACGGCAAGTCCAATTGGCGACAAGTGTCAATAACACTCGGGCAATTAAACGATTGACAACACTTAAGACAATCAGAGCTCAGGCAATCAGAGGATTTTTCAAAAATGAGACAGATCAACATAGGCATTCTGGGATGCGGAGTTGTGGGAACAGGAGTTGCGAAACTCCTCATGGAAAAGCAGGCGATGCTTGAATCGAGAACAGGGATTCCACTGAATCTAAAGTACGTTGCTGACCTTGACACCCAAACAGACAGAGGAATCAGGTTTAAACAGGGAGTTTTTATTTCAGATGCCACCAAGGTTATAAATGATCCTGATATTGATATTGTTGTAGAACTGATAGGAGGCAAGACAGTTGCAAAAGAGTTTATCCTCGGAGCACTGAAAAATGGCAAACATGTGGTTACCGCCAATAAAGCACTGATTGCATCATGTGGCAACGATATCGTCAAAACCGCGGTAAAAAATGGCGTGGATTTTGCCTTTGAAGCCAGCGTGGGTGGTTGCATGCCTGTCATCAAAAGCATACGTGAATCACTTGTGGCCAACCGCATTCAATCCATCACAGGGATTCTGAACGGAACCTGCAACTATATCCTCACAAAAATATCACAAGAGGGATCTTCTTTTGATATCGCGTTGAAAGAGGCCCAGGCAAAAGGCTATGCCGAGGCTGACCCCTTTCTTGATGTTGAGGGTCACGATTCTGCTCATAAACTTGCGATACTTGCAGCTCTTGCCTATGGAATGGAGATAAGTCTTGAAAATATCCATGTTGAAGGAATAAGCAAAATTACCCCTATGGATATCGAATTCGCAAGAGAATTCGGATACACCATAAAATTGCTTGCTATCAGTAAAAACCATACAGACAGCGTGGAGGCAAGGGTTCACCCGGCCATGATTCCAACAACTCATCCATTGGCCCATGTCAATGGCTCCATGAATGCTGTCACCATTGATGCGGATGCCACAGGACAGACAATGCTGTATGGTGCAGGAGCAGGAATGATGCCAACAGCAAGCGCTGTGGTAAGTGACATTGCAGATATTGCAAGAAACATAATGGCTGGAAGCAATACAAGGGTACCAATTCTTGGAAGCCCGGAAAACAATATCAAAAAGATTTCCATCCTTCCTGTTGCCGAGATCAGCACATGCTACTATATCAGGCTGGAGGCCGCGGATCATCCTGGAGTGCTGTCAAAAATAACGGGCATCCTGGGCAAAAGAGGTATCAGCATTCAATCTGTTCACCAGAAGGGACGAAGATTCAATGGCCCGGTTCCTGTTGTAATGATTACACACAATGCAATGGAAAAAGAGGTACAGGCAGCTCTTGATGAAATTTCATCACTTGATGCCATACCGGAAAAACCCGTTGTTATAAGGATTGAAGAGAGCATCTCGTCTTAAATTTTCAATCTCACATCAATCTCACATGTTAAATGGGAAAAATACTTATGAAACTAATCTGTTCTGACCTCGAAGGAGTCTTTGTTCCAGAGATATGGGTAAATGTCGCAGAAAGAACCGGTATTGAAGAGCTTAAACTCACCACAAGAGAGATAAGCGACTATGATGTCCTTATGACAAAACGGCTCTCGGTCTTAGATAAACATGGTCTCAAACTCAAGGACATTACCGATATTATTTCAACTGTTGAGCTCCTTGACGGTGCTCTGGAAGCCTTGAACTGGATCAGGGAGCGTGCTCAAATCATCATCCTGTCAGATACATTTGAGGAGTTTGCCAGGCCATTAATGAAAAAACTCAATTATCCCGCTCTGCTATGCCACAGCCTTCTTGTTGACAGCGAAGGAAGAATCGCTGACTACAAGCTCCGACAGGCTAATCAGAAAAAACACGCAATAAAGGCGTTCAAGGGACTTAATTACACCACCATTGCCTTTGGGGACTCATACAATGATACTGCGATGATAAAGGAGGCGGATTACGGCTTTTTTTTCAGACCACCCGACAATGTAATCAAAGAATTTCCTGAATTTGATGTAACGCTAACATATGACGAACTAAGAGAAAAAATAGGTTCTCTTTTATAGAGAGCCTTATTTCCACCGCTCTTTAAGGCCACTAACAGAAACTTTCAGGAAAACTTAAAAATTCTCTTGACCTGATATTATTTTTAACCTATATTGCCCAAGTTGCTGCGGGGTGGAGCAGTCTGGTAGCTCGTCGGGCTCATAACCCGAAGGTCAGAGGTTCGAATCCTCTCCCCGCTACCATTTGATACTAAGGGGATTGGCATTTTGCCGGTCCCCTTTTTTGGTTTTATGTGAAAGTCTTTTTGGATATCTGTAATTGCCAAGACTTTCATTCTTCGTTGTGGCAGGAGAATCTGCCATGCATGTTTATGTGAAAGTCCTTTGAAATAGCTGCAATCATCAGACTTTCATTCTTTGTTGTGCCCACCAGGGCATGACCTTTATACAAAAAGGGAGTTTACAGAATCCCCCCTGTAACCTCTGATAATAGCTTCGCCAACAATTTTAAAGATGGAAAGCTGCTTTATTTTATTACATCCCAAGGCTTTTTCCGTCAATGGTATGGTATCTGTCACCATCAGTGTATCTAAAGAGGATTTCTCAATTCTTTCAACAGCAGGACCAGAAAGTACAGCATGAGTGCAGCAGGCATGAACAGATTTTGCACCTCTTGCCTTAATTATACCAGCAGCTTCAGTCAACGTCCCTGCAGTATCAACCATATCATCAAGAATAATAGCTACCTTGCCTTCAACATCCCCGATAATAGCCATTGCTTTTGCCTGATTTGGAGCACTTCTCCGCT
>JADFYT010000278.1 GCA_015232935.1 Desulfamplus sp. | reverse complement strand
TCTGAGGATTTGAATTAAGCAGGCTTGTTTGAGAATTTTTTTGATGGGCAAGAAACTGCGGTTTCAAAATTTTGGCATGATGTGAATCAAAAATTTTCAAGTGTTGCACAGGATATAACCGCTGATTTTGGTAGTTCAGACATTTTGGGATTCAAGGAAGTTATGACTCATGATAAGGATTTTTTTTAATGCTGCAGCAAACTTCACCTGATTACAGAAGCCTTATGACCAAGGCTTTGATTGAAATAAAAGATTTAAAGGCCCGTCTCAAAAAACACGATCAAGAGCGTACAGAACCAATTGCAGTGATCGGCATGGCATGCAGGTTTCCAGGAAGATCGGACACTCCTGAAAAATACTGGAAACTTCTGAGTGAAGGGGTGGATGCAATCACTGACGTTCCAGATGACCGCTGGGATATTGACAGATTCCATCTGCCTGACGGCGATCATACCATGCCCGGCAGAATAGCCAGCAGAAAAGGTGGTTTTCTTGATGATGTAAAAGGGTTTGACCCGGGTTTTTTCGGCATCTCTCCAAGAGAGTGTGAAAGCCTTGACCCGCACCAGCGGATGATACTTGAAGCAAGCTGGGAATCCCTGGAAAATGCCAATATAGTTCCTGAAACTCTTTTTGGAACCAACGCGGGCGTTTTTGTCGGGGTAAGCAGTATGGACAATGTTATCCGGCTCATGGGCGAGGCTCCTCTTGCAGATATGGATGCATACTACGGCACAGGCTGTGCCCTCTCTCCAATTGCCGGCAGAATTTCATATAGTTTCGGTTTCACAGGCCCAAGTTTTATTGTTGATACCGCCTGCTCATCATCTCTTCTGTCGCTTCATCTTGCAGCCGAAAGCCTTCGACGCCGCGAGTGCGATCTTGCCCTTGGCGGTGGAGTTCATCTGCTTTTTCATCCCGGGATTTCAGTAGCTTTCAGCCAGGCACAGATGCTCTCTCCTGACGGCAGGTGCAAGACCTTTGACGCATCGGCAAACGGATATGTACGCGGTGAAGGGTGCGGCATGGTAGTTCTCAAGCGTCTCAGTGATGCTGTAAGGGACAAGGACAACATCATTGCCCTGATCAGGGGTTCTGCGGTCAATCAGGACGGTGCAAGCGGAGGACTTACTGTTCCAAGCGGCCCGTCACAGGAGCAGGTTGTTCAACGGGCACTTGACAGATCAGGTATAGAGCCTTCAAAAGTAAGCTATATTGAAGCACACGGTACAGGAACCCCCCTTGGTGACCCTATTGAAATTGGTGCACTGGTCAATGTACTTGGCAAGGGAAGGGAGAAGGTTAATCCGCTGATTGTGGGTTCAGTCAAAACCAATATCGGACACCTTGAGGCATCGGCCGGAATCGCAGGAGTTATAAAGGTTGTTCTTGCCCTTAAAAACCGTGCCATTCCTCCCCATCTGAACCTGAAACAGCCAAATCCCCTTATCCCCTGGTCAGAAATTCCGATCCATATTCCCACCACACTTACACCATGGCAGCCTGTTGAGGGAGAAGAACGCATTGCAGGAATAAGCTCCTTCGGGTTCAGCGGCACCAATGTCCATATGATTATTTCAGGTGCGGAGTCAATCCTCAAAACGACTTCTGATGCGGGAAAAACGGAGAATATTGACTCTGATCGTCCGCGTCTGCTTGTTATTTCGGCACGCACAGATGAGGCTTTGCGTACCCTTGCCAAAGAATATTTTGAAACATTGTCAGACAAAGCCGGACAGTGGTCGCAAATATGTGCCAATGCCGCAACAACTCGTACTCAATTTCCCCGCCGTTTTGCCCTGACAGCCAGTAATATGAAGAGTGCCCGTGATATTCTTGCCGAATTTGTGCAGCAGGAATATCGATCTGTTGAAGAGACTGACATCCCCAGGGTGGCGTTTCTGTTCACCGGACAGGGGGCACAGTATCCTGAAATGGGAAAAGAGCTTTATCAGACCGAACCTCTCTTTCGTCAAACAATGGATGAATGTGATTCAATCCTCTTGCCTGTTATGAGTCTCTCTATAATTGACCTGCTTTACGGCAGGACGCCCGCTTCTGTCGAGAGACTTGCAGGGACAGATCTGACCCAGCCTCTTCTATTTTGCCTTGAGTATTCTCTTGCCCGCCTGTTGATGAGCTGGGGAGTTCATCCGGACTCTCTGATGGGTCACAGTGTGGGTGAGTATGTTGCTGCCTGCATTGCCGGAATATTTTCTCTTGAAGATGGCTTGAAACTTATTGCCGAACGTGCCCGCCTCATGAGCCAGCTTCCTGAAGGTGGTTCAATGGCCGCGATCTTTGCCGATGCTGCTGTCGTGGAAAAAGTAATAAATGATATTTCAGATGAGCCGGATAATGTGCAGACAGCCGTAGAAAGAAAAGAAGGCAGCTTAAAATCAAAAATCGGAGTTGCAGCTTTCAACTCTCCACGGAATACAGTTATTTCAGGATCAAGAAGTGCTGTGGAGGCTGTTGTTGCAAGAATTAAGGCACAGAAAACGGAATGCAGAACCCTTAAGGTCTCGCACGCCTTTCACTCTCACCTTATGGAGCCAATGCTTGCAGAATTTGGATCAGCGGCACAGAGGGTAAAATACAGTCAGCCACGTATTGCTGTCATGTCAAATATCAGCGGGAAAAAAGCAGGCAGTGAAATAGCAACCCCTGATTACTGGGTAAGCCATGTTCGATCCCCGGTCAGATTCTCTGACAGCATAAAGGAACTTCTGAAAGACAATCATGACATGTTCATTGAGATAGGGCCATCTGCGACCCTTACAGCCATGGCACGCCAGATCAATAAGGCAGAAAAGGCAAGCTGGCTCCCGACCATGAGAAAAAATATTGATCCTCGTCACACCTTGCTGGAATCTCTTGGCAGATACTGGATACAAGGTGGCAGTGTTGACTTGAAAGCTGTAACCGGAGAGCCGGACAAAAAAATCAGTCTGCCCACATATCCATTTCAGCACCGTCCATACTGGAAAGAGATTCCTGTAGATGAACCACGCACAACTCTTAGCGGAGTAAAATCTCCTGACCATCCGCTGATCATGCGTAAACTCTCCTCCCCTCTTTTACGGGAAACTCTGTTTGAATCTGTCTTCAGCACTGAAAAAATGCCTTTTCTTGAAGACCACCGTGTCTTTGGAAAACTTGTTGTGGCCGGAGCCACGCATCTTTCTCTGGTTCTCGGTGCGGCAATCATGAACCGCCCTGACAAGAGTGCCGATCAATGCTGCCTTAAAGATGTTATTTTTCCACAGGCGTTAGTAGTGCCTGATAATGGCCAGAAGGTTGTACAGTTATCCATCAGCCATGCGGATAGTCAGGGCGTGTCGGAATTTCGCCTGATAAGCCTTGACAAGGATGGAGAGCAAGAAGCATTGCACGCCAATGGCAAAATTACCCTGCAAGCAACAGCCGATAGTCGTACTGCCAATGGTAAAATGGCCATGCAAGAAACAGCCAATGTCCGTACTGCCAATGACAAAATGGCCATGCCTGATACAGCAGTTTCCCTGATGGATTCAGACACGAAGGGACACACTGAAGATCAAAAAAATATCACAACAATATGGAGC
>JADFYT010000277.1 GCA_015232935.1 Desulfamplus sp. | reverse complement strand
CCACTGCATTGGTGCCCTTTTTCTTGGAAATGGCAAGAGTGACGGCATTATATCTTTTGCTGGAATCATATTGCTTATTATTGATCTGATCATTCTTGTTCTTGGCATCTGTCATTCTTGCGGCATGTGCGTCAGAAAAGATCAGCCTTGTATAGGTATCTGCCTCTTCAGCAGTATCCTCTACTGTTGCAATATCCCGCAGATAGACAGGCCTGCCTCGGGTCACTCCTACTACAAGTGATCTGATCTCATCGGTTCCGGTCAGAAATGAGCTTGCCGAGATAAGATACTCTTTGTCTTTTCTGCTGAAGCTGCCGGCAGTCAGTGATGCATCAGCACCTTGAAGTGCCTGCTGAACCTCCATGAAGGATATGTTCATTGCCTGCATACTTTCCGGTAAAAGCTCTACTCTTATCTCCCTTTCCCTGCCTCCGTGGATAGCAGTCCTTGAGGTGTCTTGAACCTTGTCAAGCCTTGATAGAACCTCCTGTCCGACTCTTTGGAGCTCTAAGTCATCATATTTTTCGGAATAGAGAGTCAAGTTGACAATCGGAACATCATCAATCTCTACAGGCTTTATAACCCAGCCTTTTACAATGGGGGTCACCTTGTCAATATTCATTGATATACGGCTGTGAAGCTTTATGAGAGAATCTTCGCGATTTTCCCCGACATAAAACCTCACCGTTACAAGAGCCATATCTTTTTTTGACATGGAATAGACATATTCAACACCATCTATCTGCCATAAAAATCGTTCCAAGGGGGTTACCACAAGCTGTTCAATCTCCTCCGGAGTCGCACCAGGAGCACTGACATAAATATCTGCCATGGGAACAACAATCTGTGGCTCTTCCTCTCTTGGTGTTACCAGAAGAGCTGCCACACCAAGACAGACCGCAACTATAATGAGCATTATTGAGAGTTTGCCGTCTAAAAATTTTTCTACAAATTTTGATATAATACCCTGATTGAAGGTGTTATTTTCATTTTTACTTGAAGAGTTCTGTTCCATTTCAATTCAAGCCTCCAACGCCAATTGTCTCATCTCCTTTGAGACCGGAGAGAACTTCCACCATATCCCCTATGCGTTTCCCTGTCTTGATATACCGCAACTGCCACTCTTTGTCGGTCTGTATCATTACAAGCTCAAGCTGTCCGGTCATGATAACCGCTTTTGCCGGCAGAAGAACAACCTCCTCAGTAGATTCAGGAATGAGAAGTTTTCCGTACATTCCTGGATAAATTCCGGCAAGTTCGGTTTGTGTCTGATTCTGATTTTTCCTTGACTCCTGAGCCTTTGGCAGCACGGCTTTGACTAAAAAGGTTCTGGTTTCAGGGTCTGCGTAGGGAATAATCTCCTCGACTTCGACATTGCAGGTAATTCCGAGAGTGGTTATTTCAGCTTTGAGTATCATGCCTGTCTTGAGCTTGCCTATCAGCCCTTCACGGACATACGCCTCAATCCTGAAACCGCTTTCTGTTCTAAGGGATATCAGAGGCTTTCCTGGAAGTGCAAGATCGCCTGGTTCAACCATTCTTTTGATGATCTCGCCTGTAGCAGGGGCTGTTATGCTTGAGAATTCAAGCCCTACATGAGTCTCTGACAAGGCTCCCATGGCCTGCTTTATTCCGGCTTCCGAGGCATCCAGCCCATCCTTCGCACGCCTCATGGCAGCCATTGACTGAGCATACCCTGACTCTGCCATTTCAAGCTCCTGTTTTGTTGCGGCCTGTGCCTTGTAATATCCCTGGATCCGGTTATACTGAAGTTTTGCCTCTTTATAGGCTGCCTCCGCAGCTTTTACACCCTGCAAAGCCTGTTCCCTTCCGGCTCTGGCAGCATTTAAGGCAGCGGTTGCTCCGTCACGCCTTGATATTGCCTGCCTGTCGTCAAGAGTAATTAGAAGATCTCCTTTTTTCACACGATCTCCTGGCTGAACATGGACTCTTTCTACCTGGGCATTGATCTGAGCCTCAATCATTGTTTCACTTCTTGGCTTGACTGTTCCAACAGCGGTGTAGGTCTCTTCAACAGTCTCTATGGATGCCTTGACAGTCTCTACTGGAACATAATTTTCTCTATTCTGTTCCGTGGAGTCTGACGCAAAAATACAGGAACCTGAATCTGATATAAGTAAAATGAAAACAGACACGATAAAAAAACAGGGAATAGCCAGGATAGCCTTCATAATATTTTTTTTGATAGAGTCCATCATCCTTGTCTCCATGATTTGCTTCATGATCAGCTTGTTTATCGCCATGACCAGATTCTCCTTCTTCCATTTGCCTGGTTATTTTTTCCAGATAGTTGACAGAATTCCCATAGCCTTTGCAATATCACTTAATGCTATTTTCTCGTCATGGAATGCTGCCGCACTGTTTAGCCTTGCTCGGTTTCTTGCAAGCTCTGCCTCAAGATAGCGGGTAACAGAGTCTGAACCGCCTTCATATCTTTGTTTTACAAGGCCAAGCGATTCATCTGCCATCTCCACGCTCTTTCCTGCTACATCCAGTCGTTGCAGGGCATCTTCATGGTCAAGATATGCCTGTCTTACATCCTGATGAATCATAAGCTCTGTCTTGTCCAGGTTTTTCAAAGCAGCGGTAAGTCCATGCTTTGCCATGACAATATCAGATTGAGTTGTATCTCCTGTATATAGATCCCAGTTCATCATGATACCTGCGGTATAGTTGTCGCTGCCGCCGTTAACCTTGAGATCATCACTTCCAATATACCAGCGGGCATTTAAATCCACTCTTGGAAGATAGGTGGCATCCGCTTTTTTAAGAGCAAGCCTTGCCTTTTGAATCATCTCCTTTGCGTTGAGTATCTCCGGCCTTTTTTCCATGGCAATCACCAATGCCTCCTGGTAAGAGCCTGGAAAGGTTACAGGGCATTTGCAGTCCTTGGCAAGCTCGATTTCATTGTCCGGCCTGTTGCCAAGAAGAGCATTAAATGCACTAACTGTTGTAGTGTAAAGATTCTGGCTCACAACCAGGTTTTTTCTGGCTTCGGCAAGCCTTACCTCAAGTGAGAGAAGGTCAGATTTAAGAACTCCGCCTCCTGCAAACCTAACCTTCATTATTCTTGCCTGCTCCTGAACCGTCTCGACAGACTGTTTTGAAATAGCTACATACTCCTGGGCCTTTAGAATCGAAAAAAAGAGTTTTATAACTGAAGAGACAATCATGTTTTCCGTCTGGTCAGTTATTGCTCTTTTTTCCCTGAGATCTGACTGGGCAATTCGTGTATCTAACGAGTCCATGCCTCCTTTGTAGATATTGAGGTTCACATTGACGCCTGTTTCAAGGTTGGTAAATGTTCCTGGATCGTTAAAATTGGTATTGGGTGGCAAGGATCTCTGGTCAATGGTTTTGAACAGGTAGGCGGAAGGGGCATCTCCTTTGGATATTTCACTGAATAGCGATACATGCGGCTTGAACAGGGCGTCTGTACGCTTGAAAGCCTCCTGTGCGATCTTTTCCCCGTCTCTGGCCATTCCTATATCAGGATTTTTTTCAAGAGCTGTGTGAATCGCATCTTCAATAGTCATAAGATCATTAGCAGATAGTTTGATTGTGCCTATAGTCTGATTCT
>JADFYT010000276.1 GCA_015232935.1 Desulfamplus sp. | reverse complement strand
TTACAGGAGCTGAAAAAAAACGCAAAGGACGATTTTTGCAGGCACACGGAGGCAGTATCCTTCTGGATGAGATCGGGGAGATGAGCCTTGCGATGCAGGCAAAGCTGCTCAGGGTGCTCCAGGAAAAGGAGGTCACGCCAGTCGGAAGTGAAGAAAATATCAAGGTTGATGTCCGTGTTATTGCATCCACAAACCGGGATCTTAAGAAAATGGCTGAAGATGGTCAATTCAGAGAAGATCTCTATTTCAGACTAAATGTTGTGATACTTGAAATTCCCCCTTTAAGTGCCAGAAGTGAAGATGTGCCATCGCTGGCCCTGCATTTTCTAAAGCTCTTTTCAGAAAAAAATCACCGTGATATCAAAGGCTTTACCCCTGAAGCCATGGATTGCATGATACGCTACAGCTGGCCTGGAAATGTAAGAGAGCTTATGAACAGCATTGAGCGGGCGGTTGTGCTTGCAAGATCAGATTATCTCTCTGTTGACGATCTTCCTTTTTCAGAACAGGTGATATCAGGACAGGCCTCTTCCGGGGCTGACATCGCAATATCCGGCACAACAACATCCAGCTTTGGAACAACAATATCCAGCACAGATGTTTTGCTTGCAGACGTTGAAAGGGAGGCTGTGCTCAGAACACTGGAATCTGCCGGAGGAAACCGCAGCGAGACTGCAAGAAGGCTTGGTATCACAAGAAAAACCCTGCTGAAAAAGCTAAGACAGTATGGAGAGGCATGAGAAAGCGGTATGGAGAGGTATGAGAAAGCAGTTATTGAGCGGCGTAAAAAAATAAATCATATACGTGGTAAAAAGGTAAGAAATAATTATGAAAGTAGATGGAAAGGATATGCGGCCTATCTGGTTTGACAGCGTATCACAGACAGTAAAGGTCATTGACCAGAGAATGCTCCCGCACAAACTTGTTGTGGCAGAACTTAGAACTGTGGATAATGTTATTGATGCGATTAAAAGGATGTTTGTAAGAGGTGCTCCTCTTATCGGGGTAACCGGAGCGTTTGGAGTCTATAACGCAATTGTGGAACTGTGCCAAAAACAGAAGCGTTCACGCCAGCACAAAAACGCCTCTGATGCCTGTTCCAAGAAAATATCTGCTGCTGTCTCTGATAAAGATAGAGCTTATGACAAAGCCTGTGATGACTATTTAAAGCGTGAGTGTCAGAGGCTCAAAGATGCCAGGCCCACGGCTGTAAACCTTGCCTGGGGTGTAAACAGGGTTCTGGAGGTGGCACTCAGATATGAGCAGTATGACAAAAAGCTCATGGCGGTACTTCAGGAGGCATGTCAAATTGTGGAGGAGGAGGCTGAGAACTGCCGTCTTATTGGCGAGCATGGACTCAGGTTAATTGAAGAGATCAGCCGGAGAAAAGAGGGCAAGCCGGTCAATATTTTGACTCACTGCAATGCAGGATGGCTTGCCACTGTTGAATACGGAACTGCAACAGCTCCCATGTACACAGCTTTTGACAGAGGAGTTGATATACATGTCTGGGTTGATGAGACCCGTCCTCTTAATCAGGGTGCACGTCTTACAGCCTGGGAGCTTGGCAGGCACGGAATAAAACACACTGTCATTACGGACAACGCGGGCGGCCACCTGATGCAGCATGGCATGGTTGATATAGTTATTGTAGGGACAGACCGCACCACCAGAACAGGAGATGTTGCAAACAAGATCGGAACCTATCTTAAGGCTCTTGCTGCAAATGACAACAGCGTACCGTTTTATGTCGCGCTTCCATCAAGCACCTTTGACTGGAGCCTGAAAGATGGCGTCAAGGATATCCCGATTGAAGAGCGTGATCCTGATGAGATTCGCCATGTTCAGGGCATTGACGCTCAAGGCAACCTGATATCTGTTCTTGTTCCACCGCAACAGAGCGGTGCTGCCAACCATGCCTTTGATGTCACACCATCAAGGCTTGTGACAGGATTTATAACAGAACGGGGCATATGTGAGGCTTCGGAGGAGTCCATACTTTCGCTGTTTCCTGAACATGCAGGAAATATAGGGTAAGTTCCTGCATATATACTTTTCAATCCTCATGGCTTTTGTGTAGCCACCCCGAATCATGAAAATCAGAATGCATTCTCGCGGTAAAGGTAATTCAGGCTGAGAGAAACGGTTCAAATTCCATGAATACAGGATTGTATTGCCAGTCACGATCCAAACGTGGCCATATATAGTCCACCCCGAATCATAAAATGAGGAGGCGTGTAATATTGGATTTTATAAATAAAAAGAGAGTTTGCAAGTGTATATTAATAATAACCTGCATCTTTTCCTTTATTTTAGTTAAGCAGCAGATCTGCCTTGCTGAATCTGGTGAGGATGATCCTGATCATAATCCTTCCACGATCAGAGAGAGGGTTGAATTCGGTTCCACTCCCAATCCTGTGGGAGCCGGAGCCAGAGCCATGGGAATGGGAGGCGCATTTATAAGTATCGCAGATGATGCAACAGCAGCTTCATGGAATCCGGCCGGTCTCATTCAGCTTGAGTTGCCGGAAGTGTCTGTCGTAGGTGCCTTTACATCAAGGAGTGACGGGTATTCATATGAATCTTTCCCCGATGCATCTTCCGATCAGAGAATTTCATCAACAGCACTCAATTATTTAAGTGCTGCCTTTCCGTTTCAGATGTTCAACCGAAACATTGTCATATCCCTCAATTATCAGCATATGTATGAATTTGATAAAATGGTCTGCCTTGACTATCAGAATGCATTTCAGGGAGATAGTCCATATGATCCTGATAATCCCGATACTCTCGGCTATTATGAATATACTGAAAGCAGCCATCGGGAATATGATCAGGATGGAGCTCTATATTCTGTCTCTCCAGCCTTTGCCCTACAGATTACCCCCGCTCTCAGTATGGGATTTACCATTAATTTCTGGAAAAATTTTTTAATGGATAATCGGTGGAGAACCGTCAATGTTATTGAAAGGAGCACAGTTGGGGATTTTACTTATGATATTTATAATAAATATATTGATATTTATGACTTTGATGGCATTAATTTTAATGCAGGTTTTTTGTGGAACCTTAACAATAGCCTAACTGTCGGAGGGGTGTTCAAATCCCCCTTTAAAGCAGATATTGACCATACTTTTGAATGGTATGACAGCTCAGGCGATGTTGATAGTTATAAATGGTCAGAGTCCCTTGAGATGCCGATGTCATACGGAGTTGCTGTGGCACTCAGGGTCAGTGACGTGTTGAGCTTTGCTTTTGATCTATACCGTACTCACTGGGAAGACTATCTTCTCAATACCCCTTCCGGAAAAAAAACAAGCCCCATTACTTCACTGTCTGAAGATGAGTCAAATATCGAACCTGCAACCCAGATCAGACTGGGAATGGAATATTTAAAGATGCTGAAGAAGACCATTGTTCCATTTCGGTGCGGGCTGTTTTACGATCCTGAACCAGCCGGTGGCCATCTGGATGAGTTCTGGGGAGTCAGTCTGGGTACAGGCTTTCTTTATCAACAGTTTGTTTTTGATATTGCCTGGCAATATAGATTTGGCAGTGATGTCAGGGGCGTCTCTTTTCCCGGGATCAATACGACACAGGAT
>JADFYT010000275.1 GCA_015232935.1 Desulfamplus sp. | reverse complement strand
CAAGCATTTCACGGACACCAAGAGGTGTAAAATACGCAATATCCTGTACCCTTAAATTTGATTTTACAACGGTTTGATCAAGACTATCCTGGCCGCTCTGATCAGGGTTTTTCTGACCGCTATGATCAGGGTTTTTATTACCAGTCAGTTCCTGGTTTTCCTGACCGGTCAGAGTTTTATAAGAGATAGTCATCTGGTCGATATTGGTGACGACAAGAGGCACTTCACTGTCAATATCTTTTTCAAGCACTCCGGTTTCATGCAGAATCTGGTAGTCTGGTCTTCTGTGGTCTGTGTAAAAGGTAAAATCTATCGGGGTGAGAAGTCTTCTGCCAAACTGATCACGGATTCCGGGAGCTTTTTCAAGTATGGTGTACTGCTGCCACGCCTTGAGATACCGGGGAATAGCAACTCCATAAAACTGGCCTTTTGTGTGTGCAAAATTGAGTCCATAACCGTTGTAGGAATTTGCCCAGGGGTCATAGTCTTTGCTGCCCTGTGCGAGATCAGGCAGAAACCTGAGATGTTCCTTGAGTTCCTTAAAAAGTACAGGAGCCGTAAAAAGAAGCTCTGTATAGCCTCTTGGATCGACAATATGCCCCAACTCCCCTGAAGCTGCATCCTTCAAAGATATGATAACAGGATCATTGCCGGTGATGGTATGGCATCTGATACCGGCAAATTCAAAGTCAGGAAAGGTGTCAAACTGAACAATATTCTTTATGCCAACGCTTTTTTCAGTGCCAGAAGCCGGTTCAATACCAGGATTCGCAATCAGGCGTATGGTACTGTCTGACGGAAGTTCAACTGAAGGATATATAATCCATCTTGAAGCTGTTTTCCTGTACTGGATGACGGCTGTGCCTTTATTTGAAGCAATTGCATTGTTATTCAAGGCACTTCCATCGTCAGTTGAGGCAGCACCAATGCTATTTGAGTTGGCTGTGATGTTGACAGCACCTCGTGTATTGCTTCGATATGGCTGATTCTCAACCTGAACGGGATTTTTATACAAGGGATTGTCTGCTAAAGAGAAGAATATCCGCTGCTCAACCGAGTCTCTGGTTACGGGCTGGTTAAAGTGCAGGGCAATAACCGGGATACCAGGAGCTTTCCAGTTGCGAAATTCATGGTATGATATATCAGGACGCCGGGTCACAAAGGTGTGAATAACCGTATTTGAAAGAGATGCTCCATCCTGAGTCATGATTGCGGGCATTATCTCTACTTTATAGGTTGTAGAGGGTTCAAGTCTGGAATTGGCATCAATATGAAAGGCAAGATCAGATGGATTGAGCCATCTCCATTGCCCCTTGAGTTCAGGCGTTATGGTTATCCCAAGCTCGTCCGCGTTTCGTTCCATCCGCCCAAGAGGCACCACCGGCCGGTTGAACTGAATTACAATCTGTCGCTGGTTATCAATCTCATCGCCGGAGGGAATTATCCTTTTGATGGCCAGAGGATCGTTGTCCGCATGGGCAATCCCTGTCCAGAACAAGACAGCGGAGGATAAGATCATTACGAATATGGCACAGGAAACCACGAGAATTTTGGCGAAAACAGAGATGAGACTGGGAGCGGATATATTTTTCATAATTTACTCCAGGGGAACCACTACCCTTAAGGATAGAGTATGTTCAGATCAATACGGCTCTTAAGAGAATTGTGACACATGGAAGGCGATTGGCAAGCAAAAAGAGCCTGCCAATCGTAATAAACATTCATGGCCTTTGTGTGGCCGCCCCTAATCATGAAAACAAGAATGCATTTTCATGGTAAACGGGCATGATTGACATGTATCAATCACCCCCAAATATAAAAATGATAGTCATTTTCACGGTAAAGTCAGGGCCAAACTTCATATCTGCCCTCTGAGGATTACAATTAACAATCTATGAGATCCCCAGCAATACAAGCCAGAGAACCAAACTGGCTTTTTGTTGATTTACTATCTTTTCTTGACGCCAACGGCCTGAGGCTCTTGTTTTGCACTGACAGCTTGTTCATTTTTCCTGGTATTTACAGGCTCTTCTTCCTTCTTTGTGCTCACCGGTTCTTCAACCTTCTTTACGCTTGTCAGATGACCATCCTTCTGAGCGTCAACCTGTTTTTTTTCTTTGGCAGAATCAACAGCTTGACCATCTTTTTTCGCGGACGGAAAAGAGAATACATCCTTGAGCAGGAAAAGTTCAATATCCTTGAGAACAGATATCTCCTTTGTATTTAGAACATCATCAGAATTGGCAATCATATTTGCAAACTCCACAACTGCAAATCTGTCTTCCTGATCAGGCAGAAGATCAGCAAGGGTCGCAAGAGCCAGATTTTTGTCCTTTTCCACAATGGCGGACTGCTCCCGTATCATGTTCTTCATTCTTTCCGGCGTGATTTTCTTGAGCCGCTCATCATTTCTGATATATTTCTCCGCAGCAGCATATTCACTCATGCCCATCACACTATCAGCCCTTGTGACAGCAACGACAATACGGATAATCGCCTCTTCAAAACCACCTGTTTTCATTGCAGTGAGCCAGAACCTGTTTTGAATTTCCTCAAACATCTCTGTTGTTTTCTTTTTAACTCCCTTGGCACTTGCCGCAGACTGGCTCTCAGGATTGAAAAACAGGGATTTTGACCAGTTATTTCCATACATGGTATAAAACATGGTTTCAAAAAGATCGTCCCTTGTCTTGCGATAAAACTCCAGAGAGTTGACAATCATATCGGAAAAGCTCTTTTCCATCTCCACAAAAACATTATCTTTTTTTACTGGAAAACGGCTTTCTTTTACAGTTTCCGCAATGTTCTTGACGGGAGTCATCATGGGATTCATGTCAGAAAACATATATCTTTCCAGTCTAAGAGGATGCATCTGCCTGATAAAATCGGCAGAAAGATCAGAAGAGAAAAACCTGACCCATGGACTCACTAAGTCCTGATAAAGTTTATCATTAAAGCTGGAAATTGAAGAGACAGAATGAAATGCCTCCTCCTCTTCCTCTCCATCATCCATGTCAGTAATGTCTTTTATATCTCGCTCTATGAATTTCACCCCGTGATCATGAAGCCAGGGCTGGCTTGGCCCCTCCTGAATCACCATTTCGTAAAGGCCGGGAGAGAGAAACTCGATTGCCTCAACGCAACCTATGATCTCCTTGTGCTCCTTGCGGTTCACTTTACTTGAGACAAATATGCCAAGATGCCCCACATCATCATGAAGCATATAGATAATGACCTGGCCAAATTTCTTGATCTCTTCAGTAGTCTTATAGACTCTTGGTATCCAGTTTAGAGCCTGCTGGGGTGGAGTGATGTTGTCTCCTCTTGACGCAAAAACCAGAATCGGGCTTTTGAAATTTTTAAGATTTATGTATCTGCCCTCATGAAGCCTTAAAAAACCCTGTTCAAGTTCGTCACTGATAAACAGATGGCTTACAATGAACCGTATCTCCTCCCTGCTCATCAGGAAAAATCCGCCCCACCATTTTTCAAAATCAAGAAACCTTTGCTCCTCGGTATCGACTTTGGACTAGACCTTGTAAAGTTTGGTCCAGATTGTACTTGCGTGATTAAGAGCTTCAAACCCCTCAACAAGCTGTGCGCC
>JADFYT010000274.1 GCA_015232935.1 Desulfamplus sp. | reverse complement strand
TCATAATTTTTTGCTTTTAGCTCAATGGCTAAGAGATAATGCTCAAAGACATTCAGATGTTGAATCTGCAGTTAAAGGGGCTAAATTTGCATTTAAAAGTTCGTTTGGTTTAAAGGATTATGTTGCAGCTGAGTCTATAGCTCAAGCTAATGGTGAGTGGGAAAAACTCAAACTTGAGCTTTTAGCTGAACTTGACAATGACAAGTCTAAGAGGCATTTTTTCTCGGAGTATAACAAGGTAGAAATCTATCTGCATGAAAAAATGCACAGACAAGCTATTGAAGTGATAGATAAAAGTAGTGACTGGTGGGATTATGCTATCATAGAGAAAGTTGTTGATGCTGTTTACAAGGAGTTTCCTGATTGGACGATTAAACAGTGTAAAAAACAGGCTGAACCTAATATGGATGATGGAAAATCAAAATATTATATCTATTCCGTCCGATGGGTGGAAAAAGCAGGAAAAGCTTATATTGCTGCTGGTCGTCGTAAAGAGTGGAATGAATATCTTGAAGGGCTTATAAAAAAACATAATAAAAAATACTCTCTGCGTCCACAGCTTGAAGCATTGCGTAAACCTAACCATCTGAAATTGGTTTAAGATGGTAGTTATTCTTAATTATGGATGGCAATTGACATTGGCACTCGTTTTAACAAAAAGACTTGGCGGATAAAATAGCCCTGACAGGTGACGGATATCCCTCTATGGTTTTTGATGGATCTTCAGGATCAAGAAAATCTGTGAGGGATTCGGTCTGGATCCAGGGGGTTTTTCGCTGCTCTTCGGGCTCTGTCCTGCAGATATCAAGACACTTGATATTGCCAAAACCTGTTCGCTTCAGCCATGATTTCAGGACATTGAGGCTTGGAATAAAGAACACATTTCTCATTTTGGCGTATCGCTCTTCAGGAAACAGGCAGATATGTTCATCTGATTCTATTATGAGGTTTTCAAGAATCAGCTCTCCTCCAGGCCGCATAAGATCATTGATCTTTTTCAGCATATCTATCGGGGATTTTCTGTGATACAGAACTCCCATGCAGAACACTGTGTCAAAATAACGGCTCATTACTGGTAACTCGTCAAAAGTAACCGGAAGGCAGAAAACATTTTCAATATTTAGATATCGTTGCAATGCAAGATACTGGAAATAGAAGGCGTACTGGGGTTCAAGTCCAAGTATCATCACAGGATTGTGTGCGGCCATTCTGAACATGTAATAGCCGTTGCTGGAGCCTATATCAAGAATACGCCTGTTTTGAAGCGGGGCAATTTTATCGATAAAACGATTCCACTTCATCCATGACTGCCATTCAGAATCAATTTCAATGCCAAACATTTCAAACGGCCCTTTTCTCCAGGGAGCAAGCCGCATAAGGCTTGTCCTGATCTTTTCCTTTGTGCTGTCTGATATTTCATATCCTGTTCCTTTTCCAACCCTCTTTGTATCAATATTATGGTAAGATCTGGATGAATCATGGGATATGACAGGCAAATCCTGAAGAGCCATTGTATATTTAAGTACATTACCTTTAGGATGGGAGAGCAGCTCTCTGTGTGAAGATATCAGGGCTGTAAGTTCCGGCAGAAAATGAGTTATCTTGAGGGATTGATGGTGTTGTAGAAGTTTTTCCATTGGCAGAAGATCACTTGATCGCAATCATTGAGGCGAAATTAAACCATTTGAGCCACACATCCATGCTTTTGAATCCCGAGGCTTTAACTCTTTTTTCATGGGATTCCAATGTCTCGGGGATCAGGATATTTTCAAGTGCATCACGTTTTCTGCTGATCTCAAGTTCTGAATATCCATTTTCCAGCTTGAAGTTTTTATAAAAATCCTGCTGAATTTTGGAAATAATCCTGTCTTCATGTATGACTTTCTCGGTTAAAAGCAAAATACCATTGTCAGTCAACCCGTCGTATATTCCCTGAATAAACCGGTCTCTTTTTGCGGGCTTGATAAACTGCATGGTAAGATTGACAACAACAACAGATGCGTTGGCAATTCGCATATCCTCTGCCAATCCGCATACAAGGCAGATCTGCTTTGTCTTGTCAGGAAGGTGCGAGCAGATATTCATCTGTTCCAATCTTTTTTTATATTTTTCAATCATGGACAGAGAACTGTCCACCGCAATCATGGTGTATGCTCGTTTCTTGAATGCATCAAGTATCATCATTCCAAGATTGCCATGAGAGCAGCCAAGATCATATATTATAGTATCAGGCTTGTAAAAATGCGATATAAGCCCGCACTGTCTTTTCAGGCTCTCCATGTAAAGCGGAACCGAGCGTTTGATCATGTCATCAAAAACAGAAGCGACCTCTTCGTTGAACTCAAATGCTGTGACAGGATCTTTTTTAAAGGCAAATATATTATCTTTGTTCATTTTTTTACCGTGAAAATGACTATCATTTTTATATTTGGGGGTGATTGATACATGTCAATCATGCCCGTTTAGCTTGTAATGTGTTCATGATTCTCATCGGAGTGTGCCCCGAAAGACCCTTTCCTGATTCAGCTCACCACTTGACAATATTGTGCAAAATCTTCTTGATTGCCTCAAGGGCTACGATATATCCAAAGATGCCACTTACCATGGAGAGGCTTCCCATGGGATTTCTAAGTCTTCCGCTGTCAAAATAATTATTTTCAGGATTTGCCGAGACACTGTCTTTATTTGCAATTTCTGTAGAATAGACGCAGTCAATGCCTCTATCAACACCCATTCGCCTGAGTCGTTTTCTGACCGATTTCGCTAAAGGACATCCCGTTGTTTCAGAAATATCTCCGGTTTTTATTGCAGTTGGATCTTTACGTCTTGCAGCACCCATGCTTGAAATAACAGGGATTTTTTTTTGAACAAGCTCGTAGAGTATATTTACTTTAGGGTTAAGGCTGTCAATGGCATCAACAACAATATCAGTGCCGGAGTTAAACACCTGGTCAAAGGTCTCTTTGTGGCAGAGGGTGTTGAATCGCTCTATCTGCATGTCAGGATTGATCTGCTTTAACCGTTCAAAGGCAGCATCAGTTTTAAGTTTGCCAATATTTTGTTCCAATGCAAGGAGTTGCCGGTTAAAGTTGCTGACTCCTATCTCGTCAAAATCAACAATTTTAAGTTTGCCTATTCCACTTCTGGCAAGAGCTTCAATGGCATGGGAGCCAACAGCGCCAAGGCCTATAACAGTGACTGTGGATTCCTCAAGTTTGTCCATTGCTCCTGAACCAAGGAGCAGCTCTGTTCGTTTGAATTTTTCTCTGTTAAATTGCATGGGATATTGTGGTTGTCAGGTAAGGTGTATTTTGAGAAAATTAAATTTGATGGTCTTGTAAGAAGCTGACCACATTCACTTTAGAATGGCATTGATAACAAGGCGTCCGGCCAGAACTGCAAGAAGTCCTATAAATACATGGGTCAAAAGATTTAACAGGGCAAAATCAACTCTTTTTGTGTTAATAAGCTGTATGGTTTCATTCCCAAATGTGGAGAAGGTTGTGAACGCACCAAGAAATCCCATGAACAAAACAAGCCGTATCTCGGGGGAAAATATCCCTTTGATTTCCTCGATCCGTGAAAGTAGTCCGACAGCCATGCACCCGGTGAGATTTACCACAAGAGTGCCCACTGGAAAGCC
>JADFYT010000273.1 GCA_015232935.1 Desulfamplus sp. | reverse complement strand
GCTGAACACCACTCCGTAATCGATGCGTGAAAAATCAGGATCTGCCGCCCCATACCCGACGTACATGGGACTGCCAATATAACCGCTGTTTTTGATATACCTTTTGCCTTTATGTTTATCGGGGTAATAACATGGATATCCCCGTTTTTGAGCTCTATTACCCTTATATTCATGCTTCTTGTCTTCATGCTTGGAATAGCAAGCAGATACATGTTAAAAAACAATCTTCAAAAAGTAACTGAAGCGTCGGTAAAGGGTAATGGGCTGTTTAGCACGGTTAACCAGGCACTTGATACTGTACGCCTTTTTGATCACAGGCGTTTTATGGCCAGACAGTGGAGCAAAAACTCCGAATTTTTCCTGGAAAAAAGAGCCGCGGTATCTGATCAGCAGGATTTTATCCAGAGTATAACCAGAAGCGTGCAGTCGATCATGAGTGTTGCCATCTATGCGACCGGTGCAACTCTTGCGGTAAAAGGAGAGCTTCCTGTCGGAACTTTGATAGGTATCAATATTCTTGCCATGAGGGCACTTGGGCCGATTTCTCGTTTTACACAGCTTGGAGAGTCTTTTACAATGGCTTCGCAGGCCATGGAGAGGATAGAGCAGTTCGGGATAATAGAAACTGAACGTCAAGGAGGTGTTGCCCTCAAAAGCTACCAGGGCAAACTCCGGTTCAAGGATATCTCGTTTGCCCATCCTGGTATGCCCAACCCTCTGTTTGAAACTCTTGATCTTGAGATTCCGCCGGGTGGAGTGCTTGTTGTAGCGGGCGAAAACGGAACAGGCAAGACCACGCTCTGCCGTCTTGTATCAGGTCTGCTTGAACCGGATCGTGGCCAGATCCTGGCAGATGGCGTGGATATCCGGCAGTTGTCTCCCTCATGGTGGCGATCACAGCTTGCGTGTCTTCCGCAGGATTCCCAGTTTCTGCAAGGCTCGATAAGGGAAAATCTTGAGGCCGCAATGCCTTTAAATGCAGCGGTGAATCAGAAATCGGTAGCACAGGCAAGCATCACCTGCTCAATAGATTCAGAGACCACTTCAGCCGGTTCAACCGCATCAACCAGTTCGGCCGGATCAACCGCCTCAGGCAACTCGGCCACATCAGAAGCATCAGGTACTTCAAGCATCGACCTTGATGCTATTGACGAGTCGATTTTCACACGGGTAATAAAAGATGCCGGACTTTTGAGCCTGATAGATCAGAGTCCTCTGGGTCTTGATACACAGATAGTAAATAATGGTGCCAACCTTTCGGCAGGTCACAGAAAAAGACTTGCTCTTGCAAGGGCACTTGCTGTTGGAGGCAAACTGGTTCTTTTTGACGAGCCGACCGAAGGGCTGGATAAAAACGGGTGTGCAACAGTGTACTCTCTTCTGGTTGAACTTTCAAAAAAGAGATATACCATGATTATTTTTACACAGGATCCAAATATCATAAGGGGTGCAACCCGTGTTCTTGATCTTAACAGCAAGCCTGTACCTAAAATAGTAGTCAATCATCCCAATGCAGGAACTGATAGTCACAATGCCGGAACTGCTGGCTCCAGTCATATAAATAGTGATCTTAATACCGCAAATTCCTCACAAGCCAGTGTGTCTGAAAAATCAACCAATTTGCAGGGAAAAACGGAGAGTAAATACAATGTCTGATCTTGCAGTCTCCGGTGATCCTGAAAAATCAATCAGAACTGAAAAAGTAGTTAAAAATGACAAATTGATCAAAAGCGAGTCTGAAAAATCGATCAAAATTTTGCATGCCCCCATTCGTACTCACTTCTTCCTTGTAATGACCATGCTTATGGTAGTCTGTTTTGTAGTATGGTCTGCATATGGTGAGCTGGATGTGGTGAGCATGGCTGTCGGCGAGGTTGTCCCGTCAAGCAGGGTCAAAACCGTACAGCACCTTGAAGGTGGCATCATAAGAGAGATTCTTGTCAGAGAGGGAGAACAGATAAAAGCAGATCAATCCCTGGTTATTCTTGAATCAACAAGCAGCACCGCAGATGTGGCAGAGCAGAGCATTCACCTGAAATCTCTTGAAATAACTATAATGAGACTCACAGCGGAAATCAGCGGAGACAAAGCCCTTAAGATTTCTGAAGATTTAAAGGCTTCAGAACCTCAACTGACAAGAAATGCTTTAGCAATGTTTCAGACAAGGCAGCAACGTGTTGAAAACCAGATAAGGGTACAATTAGAGCTTATTAACCAGTATAAATTCCAGACAGAGGAGATACAGGCACGACTGTCTGGCAGCACAAGCATGAGAAGTTTTGTAGAGGAGCAGGTGGGTATCAGCCAGAAACTTCTTCAGCACAACCTTTCAAACCGAATGAACCATCTTGATCTTTTAAAGCAGCTTGCTGATCTAAAGGGTCAACAGCGAATTGACCAGGCATCACTCAAAAAAATTTCAGCGTCAATCAAGGAGGCTGAAAGCCGCCTTGCCCTTGTAAAAAACACCTTTATCGAAGAGGCACAAAATGAACTGAGAGAGGTTCAAAGAACTGCCCAGATAATCCATGAGCGGCTTCATAAAAACAAAGACAGCCTCAGAAGAACGGTTCTGAGGTCTCCTGTAGATGGCACAGTCAAATCTCTTTTCTTTGTCACCATTGGAGGCATTGTGCCTCCAGGAGGAGCTGTCGCAGAGATCGTTCCAGGTGATGACCGCCTGATTATAGAAGCAAGGCTTCCAATCGGAGATATAGGATATGTGCATGCTGGCCAGCAGGTAAATATTCGTCTTGCATCATCTGATGGTGCAAGGCTTGGCCATATTAACGGCAAGGTTATCCATGTCAGCCCTGACTCGACAGTGATAAAGGACTCCCCCCCATTTTACAAAATCAAGATAACACCGGAACAGGACTACTTTGGCCATGCAGAGAAGCCATACCGGCTTTTCCCGGGAATGATGATGCAATGCAGCGTTATTACCGGCCAAAGAACAGTACTTGAGTATCTGCTTCCGCCTTTTGTTCTCTCTTTTGAAACCTCCATGCATGAAAGATGATTTTTTATCAACCTGATTGAACTTATCTTTATATGCAGTTATAATTATCTTTAAATTATTGTGATAACAGGTCGATCCATACCTTATACATGAGAACGGATACTGCTTTAAAAAAGAGAATATCCGGTTTTACGTCATTTTTATAAATCACAGATAAAATCAGTATAAAAAAAACAGACCCATAAGTTTTTTTCGCCTCAAAAACAAAAGGAGGTACACCCCATGCCTGACAACAATATATCAAACAACTCCCAATTACCTGTTTCAGACAGAGGAGAACTCTTCAATACCCTCCTGATCAAATTGATGGACAGCACAAGCAGTGCTTCAGGTTTCGAGGCAGGACTTGCGGACATAAAAAAAATAGCAGCAAATCACCTTGATGCTCAGGGTGCAAGCAAGATAGAGATTCAAAAAGCAGTTGATGATTTTATGGATAGCCTCTCTGTAAATCTTGACAAAGGGATATCCATAGAAGAGTCATTAAAAAACGCAGTACCTGAACTTGATCTTATCGTTGTAAAGGATAAAATTGAGGCACAGTCAGAGGAAGACAATGTAGCCTCTGCCCTTGCATCAGGAGAAGATGTTGACCAGATGCTCTTGAAACATCTTCCGGAAGGT
>JADFYT010000272.1 GCA_015232935.1 Desulfamplus sp. | reverse complement strand
ATCCAGTACAATCAAGGAGTAAAATCCGGTTTTGCAGGAAGTCTCAGAGTGTGATTGCAGAAGAAACTTCAAACAGAAGAAACTTCAAGGAGACAGGAATTGTTCATTCAGGGTGCTGGCTATACAGGAGATCGAAGTGGGTAAACTGCCTGTCATCAGGATCGGCCACTTAAGGATTCTTGATCACCTGTTACTTGGACTTGCGGGTGACGCATCCAATGCCCCGATGTTGAATATATCCGGAAAACTGTCTCTTTCTTTGTCTGATGAACAAACTCTGCAACAGACAGATTGTCCAATAGATGCCGTTCCTATGGGCAGTTGGAATCAGATCAGGCAATCCTTTTGTGACGGGGATCTTCATGGTGCGTTTCTTCCTGTACCTGAAGCCATTCGCCTGTTTTCTTCCGGAATGGATATAAAGATACTTCTTTATGATGGACGACCAGGTGCTGCTGTGGTTGGAAGCAAGGCGGCGTCAGTAGATAAGATTTTTGACCTTAAAGGCAAAACTGTTTTAATATCCAGTTACTATTCTGTTCACCATCTTCTGTTTTATCGCCTTATGGCATCTGCGGGGTTAAAACCAGGTCTTGAAAATGACACTGATGCAGATGTATATATTGAAATCGTGCCACCTTTCATTGTTCCTGAAATGTTGCACCATGATGAATCGTGTGATATTGGTGGATGCTTTATAGAAGAGCCTTTTGGTTCTTTATCCATTGGATCAGGATGGGGACGCAAACTCTGCTCTTCATCAGGACTGTGGCCGGATCACCCCAGTTCAGTACTGGTTATGCATGATTACGTGATCAGGGATTTTAGTAGCCATGTTATGGATATTATTCGTCTTCTTGTGGCTGCTAACCGTTTGGTTTACAGAGGATCAGATGAGCTTTACCGACTCTCCCTGGTTCATTTTTTTAGTGAGAAAAGGCAGGTGGTTGAACAAATCTTGTCATCCTCTCTTCCGGTCAGACCTGTTGCTTTGATGCCAGATGTTCAATCACTTGAAATCATAAACCGGTTTATGGTCAAAAATATGGGAATAATGAAAAATATCATAAATATTGCTGATCTTGTGGATACAAGTTTTGCTCTTGAAACAGGGGCGTAAAAAAATTGAAAATAGATGTTTGTAATATATCAAAGATTTTTCCAAGATTTGATGGTGGAGAAAATATTGTCCTGGATAACATCTCTTTTTCTGTCAACGGCGGTGATTTTGTCATTATACTCGGCGAATCGGGCGGGGGGAAAACATCTTTGCTTAATCTTCTGGCAGGTCTTGACACACCAACCTCGGGGGAGATCTTTGTTGATGGTGCCAAGGTTAATGGACTTCATCCAACACGCTCAATGCTGTTTCAGCAGCCGGTACTTATTCCCTGGCTTACGGTAAAGGAAAATGTGGCATACGGCTGCAGGATCCGCAAGGATATTGATAACCTTGAATACCGGGTATATCAATTTATCGAGATGATGGGCCTTTCAGGATTTGAAAATGCCAAGCCTGCTTCGCTGTCGCTTGGTATGGCACAGAGGGTCTGTCTTGCCAGAGCACTGGTCGGAAGGGCGGAGATGCTTCTTCTTGACGAGCCTTTTGCATCTCTGGACACTTTTACCCAGTCTCACATACAGGAGGAACTTGTAAATATCTGGCTTAGCGAGAAATTCACAGCCATTTTCGTAACTCACGATGTCAATGAAGCCATACTTCTTGGTAATAAAATTATTCTGCTTGGTGGATATCCAGGATCTGTCTGCGGGATCTATGACATTAACGAACCCTATCCAAGAAGTGTCAACAGCCCTTTATTCAAGGAGTACAGGGCGGAGATACTTGTAAATCTGAAGCAGGCCCATGTGGGAAACAGGAAATTTTTTGAATCAAAATAACACGTTTGACAGAGGAGGGGCTGAGCATGAACAATATGACTGGAAAAGAAGATATACCCGCATTTGAAGAAGTACCGGCATGTAATGATAAATCTTCAATAGACGCCTCTTCAGTAGACACCTCTTCGGTAGACGCCTCTTCAGGAGATCGCTCTTCGGTAAATGACTCTTCGGTTGCAAGATCCTTTCCGGCTCCACATCATACCTTCCTGGATCCGCATGATAATGGCTCAATACATGATAATGGATCAGTAATGGACAGACGCTCGTTTCTTAAAAAAAGTGCGGCCATAACTATGGGCACAACTCTTGGTGCCTCGCTGTTTCCTTTTTCGGTTGCCGCAAAAAGCTCTGACCAGCAGTTGCGGATAGGATATATCCCTATCACAGACGCAGCTCCACTTCTTGTTGCCTACAGCCTTGGTTTTTTCAAGGATGAGGGGTTAGATGTCCCAAAACCTGTAATGATACGTTCCTGGACAGTTCTGACCGAGTCTTTTATTGGCGGCAAATTCAATTTTACACACATGCTTTTTCCCATACCCATCTGGATGCGGTTCAAGCAGAAGATTCCGGTCAAGGTTCTTGCCTGGGATCATACCAATGGAAGTGCTGTGACTGTTCATGGAGATTCTGATATACGAGGATTTGAAGACCTTGGCGGAAAACAGATTGCAGTCCCGTCCTGGTACTCCACCCATAACTATATGATACAGATGGGTATAATGGCCAAGGGGTTAAAGCCTGTTATCAAACCTCAGGGCGATCTCATCGCACCGGATGAGGTGAATCTGTTTGTGCTTCCGCCTCCGGAAATGCCCCCGGCACTGCTTGGAAGAAAGATGGATGGTTTTATTGTGGCAGAGCCTTTTAATGCTCTTGCAGAGATCAAGATCAAGGCTAAAATAATGAGATTTACGGGCGATATCTGGAAAAACCACCCATGCTGTGTGGTGGTTTCAAATGAACAGCTTGTAAAGGCACAGCCGGTCATGATTCAAAAAGCGATAAACGCCGTTGTCAGGGCACAGTTGTGGTGCACAAAGAATCCCGCAAAGGCTGCCCATATATTGAGTCGCCAGGGAGAGGGGTATCTTCCCGTGGATGAGAATGTGTTGATCAGGGTATTTACAGGCTATGACCTGAAAGAGTATCTGACAGGGCCTCTGCCGCGTCCGATAATGCATCCTCAATGGAACATAGGAAGAATCGGTTTCCAACCATATCCATACCCTTCGGCAACCAGGTTTATTGTAAGCCAGATGGCAAAAACAAAGGTTGAGGGTGACTCTGAATTTCTTCATGCACTTGATCCTGATGTGGCAGCAGAAAGTCTTGTGGATGACACTTTTGTGAAAAAAGCGATAATAGACATGAGTATTTACGGCTCTTTTGATTCCTATAAAGACACAGGAGACTCCTTTACAAGAGAAGAGGTTGTTGAAATTGGTTGATAAACACGGCATATTGGATCCCAAGGGCGGCATTCCTGCTGACGACACTCTTTTAAAAAAGAGTCAGACAGGCACTCTCGGCCTTTTTTTAAGGGGCGGCAAATCAAATTTCAAGCTGGAGTTTCTTGGCATATTAATTCTTCTGGTGTTGTGGTTTATTGCGGGATGGTGTTTTACGCTCTTTTCCGCCAATGATTCAAACCAGTTTGGTAATTTTTTTCCTGTGCCCACATTCAAGGCTCTCTATCAACTTGTTCTTGAAGGCAGGTTTTGGGTTTCTGTCGTGGCAAGTATGGAAAGGGTTTT
>JADFYT010000271.1 GCA_015232935.1 Desulfamplus sp. | reverse complement strand
TCTCTTATTTTTATGGTCTGGAATAACTCTTCATGCTCTTTAACAATATCGTTGATACGCTGAATCTGTAATTTTTCAACCCTGAACCTGAGAAATATCTTGTGGCAAAGCTCCCTGTACTGCATTGACAAAAATTTATTGTCAACAAAATCAATGATACAGCCGTGAAATTCCATATCAAGAACAAACAACTTTCTTGAAACATGGTCTTTTTTGGCATTCTCATAATTTATTTTGCACTCACGCAGTTTCGTTATTTTTTCATCTGTCAGGCTGCGTATGGCTTTGCCAACAATTCCGGTTTCGAGAATCTCTCTTATTTCATACAAAGATTCTGCCTCCTGCTTTGTCAGCTTGCGTACCCAGTAGCCCTGATTCGGAACAAAATCAAGATAGCCCTCTTTGGCAAGAATGCTCAAAGCATTGTTAACAGGAGTTCTGCTCACATTGAGCTGCTTGGCCAGATCAACAAAAACCAATCTCTGTCCTGGAACTATATCGTAATCAAACATCATCTGTTTAATCTGGTCATAAGCTGTTAATGTCAAGTTTTTTGTTTCCTTCAACCGTATATGTACTCCTTCAAGATATTTCTATTTTTCTACCAGGAATGTCCCTTACTGAGCGACAGCAAAGTTGCGGGGAGAGACTATTAAATTGCATACCATTTTTTGTACTTTTAATAACATGGCATTGCTCAAATATCAAGATTTGGTTTTCTGTGCACCGTATTTTCATAATAGCCATCCCAGTTTCATAATAGACAACCAAAAAACAAGTTGACAGTCTTCAAATATTACATGTAATGTGGTATGAAATCAATCTCATAAGAGACAGGAAGGTTATTTGAGGCAACCTATGAAAAAGAATAATGAATTGCAATGTGATCTCCGCTTCAAAGTGTGGTTTGAAATAGGTGGGCATCCTGTAATAGGTGATGGCAGACTGGCTATGCTCAATTCCATACACCAGAATGGTTCGATAATTGAGGCTGCAAGGAAGATGGGAATCTCTTACCGTAAAATCCGTGGTGCTTTATCTGATATGGAGAGGCATATCGGACAACCGCTTGTCAAGGCATATCGTGGCGGAGAGCATGGCGGAGGAGCTGACCTTACACCTGCAGGACATCAATTAATTGATTTATACACAAAGGTCAAAGACAGTTTTGAACAGGACATTTCAACTCATCAGCAGGAGGCGGCCGTTCTGTTAAAAAGCCTTCTGTCTAAAAATTTACAACCGAATGGCAAATTTTGCCCTTCGGAACAAAAAGGGATAACACTACATGAGATCTTTTGATATATTGCTGTCAGAGTCTGTTGAACGACATGGACACCTGTGTGCAGGTCAAATTATTGGCGTCAGAATGGCCATGCTTGGATGCCGCCTTGTGGGGATTAACGAGCCAGGATCAGAACAACATCGCAAAAAACTGATCGTATATGTTGAAATAGATCGGTGTGCAACAGATGCCATTGAGAGTGTTACCGGGTGCAGATTGGGAAAAAGAACATTGAAATTCAAGGATTTTGGTGTCAATGCCGCCACCTTTGTGAACATAGACAGCTTTGCTTCAGTTCGAGTCATATCCACAGAAAGATCGCGTGAATTAGTCAAAAAATATGCTCCGGATGAACCAGGCCACTATCAGCAGCAGATCAAAGGATACAAGCTTATGCCAGACAGCGAGCTTTTTGACGTACAGAAGGTAAAAGTAATGCTTCCTGAGCATGATATGCCAGGCCCTCCAAGACAACATACTGAATGCCGTCGTTGTGGACAGATGGTAAGAGACGGAAAAGAGATGGTGCTCAATGGTGAGTCTCTATGCAGGGTATGCGGCGGAGACGGATATTTTGAAGTTCTTGATACAGTTGAACTGTGATTGTCTTTATAAAACCGGTTTCATCAAAATAAAGGAGAAGAGATATGATTCAGGTAGTCAGAATAGAAGAAGCAGTTGGTTATCCATTGGCACACGATATTACAGAAATAAGAGCAGGAGAGTTTAAAGGCCCTGCGTTTTTGAAGGGACATATGCTCACATGCCGGGATCTGGATCATTTAAGAAGGCTTGGCAAGGATCATCTTTATATATTAAAGCCAGAAGAGAGTGAAATGCATGAAGATGATGCTGCAATAGCAATTGCAAACGCTCTTTGTGGTGAAGGAGTCTTCTGGGATGAAGAGCCAAGAGAGGGAAAAATTTCTCTTAAAGCTTCTATCGATGGTCTGCTTGCCATTGATGTGAATACATTGACCAGATTCAATGAGATCGGGGAGGTAATGTGTTCCACAAAGCACACATACACCATTGTAAAACAAGGAGAGCAGGTAGCTGCAACCCGTGCCATACCTCTTCTGGTTGCAGGCAAAATTGTAAACAGGGCGGTTTCCACAGCCAAAGAGGCTAAAGAGGGGGTGCTTCAGGTCAAACCAATGATGTCAGCCCGTGCAGGAGTGATGATTACCGGCAGCGAAGTATATTATGGCCGTATTGAGGATAAATTTGAGCCGATCATAAGAAAAAAGGTGACTGCCCTGGGCGGCGAGGTTGTGGATGTCATATTTCTGCCTGATGATGACAAGATGATTGCCGACGCAGCTCTTGATCTTGTGCAAAAAGGGGCAAATATCTTGATTACAACAGGTGGCATGTCAGTAGATCCTGATGATCGCACCCGTTTTGCGTTAACACAGGCAGGTGCTAAGGATATGGTGTATGGAACTCCTGTATTGCCTGGTTCCATGTTCATGATAGCATATCTGAACGATGTGCCTGTGCTTGGCATTCCCGCTTGTGGACTTTTCGCATCTGTAACCATGTTTGACCTTATATATCCAAGGGTTCTCGCAGGCAATAAGATTACTCGCACAGATATTGCGGCAACAGGACATGGAGGACTCTGCCTTAAATGTAAAAACTGCGTATTTCCCCGCTGCTCATTTGGAAAATAGAGGACAGTATTATAAGATCAGTCCCGCAAATATATCAGACTGCCTGCAGAAATCACTTTTCATCCAGTAAAATCAAGGAATAAATCCAGTTTTGCAGTAAGTCTATAGAAGTTCAGTTAGAGTATTCCATGAAAAAAACATCAAGATCTTCTATAGTGACACCATCTTTTTGTGCTGCAATAATATTGTCACTCCTGCTTTTCATGACTATCACATCATCTGCTTCTGAGAGTTCATCAAATGAGGCTGACGTATCACAAGAGATCATTGTATCAGCGGCAATAAGCCTGAAAAATGCATTTGAAGAGACAGGCAGGCTATATGAGTCTAAATATGGAACAAAATGCATTTTGAACTTTGGTGCGTCAGGGGCTCTTATGAGACAGGTTGCCGGAGGTGCACCTGTTGATATATTTGCCTCTGCGGCACAAAAGGATATGGATGAAGCAGAAAAGATGGGGCTTATAATGGAAGGCACTCGTACCAGCTTTGCCGGCAACAGCATGGTACTTATAGTCCCTTCTGCCAACCATCCAAACCTTGCTCAACATCAAGACACTACTTCACACGCGATCTCTTCCGCCCATACGACCGGTTCTGATTCCAAATTACAAAATTACTCTGATATTGAATCACAAGACTACTCTGATTCAAAATCACAAGAGTGCGAGACAGCTCAAAAATATTTCGAGAAATTGAAA
>JADFYT010000270.1 GCA_015232935.1 Desulfamplus sp. | reverse complement strand
CATTTTGACCAATATGAAATTTTACAGGTATTAAGCCTCAAAAAAAGGAAATGTAGTTAATGATAAAACCTGATTTTGCCAAAACTGGAGGGCTTTTACCCGCAATTGCCCAGGATCATGCCACAGGCGAGGTGCTGATGCTTGCCTATATGAACGAGGATGCGTGGAACGAGACTTTGAGTTCAGGGATGGCAACATATTACAGCAGATCCAGAAAAGAGCTGTGGAAAAAAGGCGAGACATCGGGAAATCTCCAGGTTATAAAAGAGATCCGGATTGACTGTGATGAAGATACAATCCTCCTGAAAGTGGAACAGATTGGCAATGCTGCCTGCCATATGGGTTATAAAAGCTGTTTTTTCAGACAAGTCAATTCAGATTCTACTTTCAGCATCGTTGAAAAAAGAGTATTTGATCCCAAAACTGTCTATGACCAATAAAAAATATTAAGGAAGTTATATGAAGAAACTACTCAAACTCGGCATTCCAAAAGGAAGCCTTCAAGA
Source organism: Desulfamplus sp. (assembly GCA_015232935.1). Taxonomy (GTDB): domain Bacteria; phylum Desulfobacterota; class Desulfobacteria; order Desulfobacterales; family Desulfobacteraceae; genus Desulfamplus. Next base: position 3,165 of record JADFYT010000270.1, on the reverse strand, counting down.
TGCAACCGTTGCTCTGTTCAGGCGATCCGGATGGAAAATAAACGTAAATGGAAGAAGCTATTTTCCTGACATTAATGATGATGATATTGAATGTGCTCTCTGCCGTGCCCAGGAGATGTCCATTAATGTAGAGAGCGGTATAATAGATGCCGGGCTTACCGGAAAGGACTGGATCGCGGAGCATGGATCGGATGTGCATGTAGTGTCTGACCTTATCTACTCAAAAGTCAGTGCAAGACCTGCAAGATGGGTGCTCGCAGTTGCCGGAGACTCTCCGATGAACAGGCTTGAAGATCTTGAGGGTAAAACAATCTCTACCGAGATTGTCAAATTTACAAAGAGATATTTTGAAGAGAGAAACATAAAAGTCAATGTCAAGTTCTCCTGGGGAGCAACAGAGGCAAAGATTGTCTCTGGTCTTGCTGATGCAATTGTTGAAATCACCGAAACAGAAAGCACTATCCGTGCCCATAACCTCAAGGTGATTCATGAGATCATGCAGACCAACACCCAGCTTATTGCCAATAAAACCGCATGGCAGGATCCGGCAAAACGAAAAAAAATAGAACAGATAGCACTCCTTCTCCAGAGTGCTCTTGTGGCTGACCGGCTTGTGGGACTTAAAATGAATGTTCCTGAATCAAAAATGGGAAGTGTTATCGCACTGCTGCCAAGTCTTAACGGACCTACAGTGGCTCCGCTGTATCAGTCTGACTGGTTTGCCATTGAGACCATTGTTGATACCAATGTTGTAAGGGATCTTATTCCTGAACTTATCAGAGCCGGTGCTGAAGGAATTATTGAATATCCTCTGAACAAGGTGATTTGAATCTGGCCTTGATTTTTTTTGATAACGTCTGAATCAGTATTGTCAGGATAAAAGACTTTACAGGATATGTTTATGCCGGATATCCTCTAAACACTGACCATCCTGATTCAGACAACGCAATGCCATCAAGCCTGTTAAATTGACAAAACAGAAATTATTGAGCGACAGTGTAAATTACCTGCCTGCCGTCAGATGTCCACATTTTTAGATCGATCACTCCATCGTCATTATAGTCCATTGTCTCCCATACCAATCCATATATATCCTTGTTTACTTTGAACCAGTCTTTATCGCTTGTATTGACAATGGGTTCTATCAGGTAACTTGGCTTGAAACGCATGCCTAAAACAGTCAGAATTCCTGTTGCTTTGTCAATTGCATAGCTTCCTGCGGCCAGAGTATCCAAAGCCATGACTAATTGCTCAATTGCAGAGACAGATGGAGAAAGTTGCTGTGTCGAGCCGTCTTCATATACAACCAGAACAGAATAGGCTTCGGTTGCCGGGTCTGTCCCATGAAGCTCAAAACTCGATGTGCCGGCATCAAAATTTCCATCGCCCTCTTTTGCTGCAACATAGTCAAAAGCACCTGAAAACCTGCTTCCATCATTGAATGCAAGATTGAAATTTCCGGAGTTGTCAATATTTGCATCGGAAATGTTCGATATGCCGCTGCTGAACAAATTGTCAATATTCTTTGCCTTCAGCAGCTCATCGGCAGAGAGCAGAGTGTTGACAGCGTCCAGAGGGGCAGGAGTTATTGTTCCGGCAATGCCGTTGCTGACAAAAATAATTGTCCCTTCCGGAAGCAGATAAAATCCGGTGGGAATACCGGACGAGACCACACGGGCATCCTGAATATACAGAGGCAGTTGCAACCCGGGCGACAAGCCTTTAATCGCTACCATAAGAGGAATTCCACCTACGGATTTTACTTCAACGCTGATACCCGGCATCTCCTTCAGCAGCACCTGAAGCTCTTTTGTTAAAAGCTCTTCAAGAGACAAGGCTGTGGTGCCCGATTTGACAATATCCTGATCAAAAGCTGGCAGTTCAGGCAGACCATTAATCAACCTCTCTTTTTCCTGAGAAGTCAATGAACTGTTATTCTCAAGAACCCTACTGATATACTCTGAAGTGATGAGCATCCCTGAAGTCAAATCTACAGATGCAATCTGAATTACTTCATTGAGAAATTGAGGATACTTATCCAGAAGATTCTGAATGTCGCTATTACTATCGCTTCTAAGCGTTGATTTTGTGGTATTTGAAATAAAACCAGGCAGGATATTTTTCATTGTTTCATTGCTCAGGGTCTGCATTTCTCCGGATAAATCTGTTGACAGAACAGATTTACTCTTGATCATGTTTGTTGTCAGGCCGGAAACATTCTTCATAAGTTCTGCAAACTCTTTCATGGAGGGGCTAGTATCGGCCTTTACAGCAGATCTCTCATTTGTGGTATATATATTTGAGATAACAGATTTGTTTCTTATATTTTCAGTGGTTTGTTCAAGCATTGTACTCAACTCCTTTTGGAGCTGTGCCAGTGTCTCCTCTATTACAGTCTGCACATCAGTGTTTGCTCTTAAAACATATACCGAATTGTTGACAATTTTACTTGCACTCTCAATGATTCTTCCTGTATTTGAAACAATGCCTGTTTTACCGGCATCAATGGCATCACGAAGGCCGTTGGAAACAACACTACCAAGGGAATCGACAGTTTTTGCAGGGGTGTTACCCCCCTTGACTGCTGATTTTATGCCAGCACCTGTAAGATTTTTAAGAGGCTCAAGAAGCTCAACTACATCGACTGTTTTAAGATCGGTGCGTATCATATCAGGCATATTATCCAACATCTTGTCAATACGTCCAGAGCTCTCTTTTATCTGCTCTGTCGTCGCACCTTTTGCTATCGCCTCAACCATAAGATCTTCCACAAACTTTATACTGCCTGCAACCTTTTGAATACTGACTTTTCCATCTGCTTTGGAAACACCAGCCCCAAGGTCAATAGCGTCATCAAGCAGAGCAAGGGTTTTCAGTGCCTGAGGAAGAGTTAGCCTGCCCGCTTTGAGCTCATCGTTCGAGATTCTTATGATCTGACCAGTATTTTCTATTGTGGTATTGATCGCATTTACAAGCTCATCTGAAGGAGGGACAGAGGCATCTTCGGGCATGTTTTCACGAATAAAATCGATATCTCCATCAAGCTGGTCAGTTACATCTGCCGCTTCCTCTTCCGTTGCAATATTGTCAATGACATCTTTCAGATCTGTAACCTCCTTGATGTCACTGCGATCATTGTCCACAATAGTTATTCTTGTTGTGGGA
>JADFYT010000026.1 GCA_015232935.1 Desulfamplus sp. | reverse complement strand
TAAATGTTTCAAAAAAAAATCTTGTATATGACGTTATCTCTTCAGGCTCTACTGGCATCTTTGGTATTGTAGGCGTAAAAAAAGCAAGAATCAGGGTTACTCTGCCTGAAAAAAAAGATAACAGCACATCTGCCAAATCCTTGTCTTATGACAGTGACAGAGCAGGCGTGATGTCCATAGTGGACGAGGCCTTTGGCAAAGACACAACCCCTTTGAATGGCGTGCCTTCTCCCAAAAAGCAGCCATCTGTGCATAGTGATTCGGACAAGGATGTTTCTTCAGAAAACGGAACGCCTTCACAAGAGAGAGTCTCTTTACCCGCCGAAAACGCAAATTCTCCTGAAAAGGGTAAATATCCGGAACACACAAAGCCTTCGGAAAACAAGAAACATCTACCTTCTGACAGAACAACAGGAGACAAGTCCGCGTCTTCCAGGTCAAGAAGATCAAGATCATCAGGCAAAAAAACATCTGGAAAGAAACAGGCTTTTGAAAAGGAGCTGACTGAAACCAGGAGTGTTGAGGATTCTTCTGCTGAGACACCCGCTGCTGAAGTATCTGCTGCCAGTAAACAGGCCGATGAAAAAAATGTTTCAAGAAGATCATTCAGAAGAAGGGGTGATGAGACTAAGCCTGCAACAGCAAAATCCTACAGCCGAAAAAAACGCGTCAGAAAAAAAGATACATGGTTGAGAGCTGATGGAGACACTGTCCTCAATGATGCCATTCAATCTATTGACAAAGCCGGATTCCAATCCGAGAGACAGGCTGCTGTGCAATCTGAGAGCCAGGTTGCTGATCCTGATGCCGGGTCACAAGCACTACTGTCTGGTCAGGCGGCAACCTTCCCTGATACCACAGGAGTTCCTGATGGCAAGTCCGCTACTCCTGATGGCAAGTCTGCTACTCCTGATGACAAGTCCGCAACATCTTTGTCTGTGAAAGGATTCTCAGATGACAGACGTGCCGGAACAGATCATCATTGTGAATCTGAAACTGCATCTGATAACGAGCTTTTACAAGGCAAGTCTGAAAACCTGGCTGACTGGGATGAAGAGATTTCTGTTACTGATAATGATGCTGATTATGAAGACAAGGATATTTTGGAAACATATGATGAACGGGATGACGGATATCCACCCAAATACAAGGGTGAAATTCCTGTTGATGTTTCTGAGGAGGCCATGCGTATCGGCAGGGAGACTCTTGAGCGGATGGTGGCCTTGATTGCTGACGATGCTACTGTTGTTGCCCAAAGTGACGAGGACAGACTTCTTTTAAAGGTTGAGGGCGGAAATTCCGGAGTTCTTATTGGCAGAAGAGGCCAAACTCTTGAAGCCATGCAGTTCCTTACGGACAAGATCATCAATAGATATAGTGAATCAAGAGTCAGGCTCAAGGTTGATATTGAGGGATACATGGAGACCAGAAAGGCAAACCTGAGAACTCTTGCCTACAAGATGGCTGACAAGGCAAAGAAAACCGGCAAGCCTGCTACCATCAACCAGATGACAGCACAGGACAGAAGAATTGTTCACCTTGCCCTTAAGGATGACACAAGGGTAAGAACCCAGAGTATGGGAGAAGGTTATTACAGAAGACTTGTTATATTTCCCAAAAAGAGTTCGTTCAAACGTAGAAAAGCATTTAAAAAATAGATCTATGTCAAACAACCAGACAAACACAGGCGGCTTCCCTGTAATTATTTCCGGATTAAAATTCCTGGACATGACTACTGTTATTTCAAGTTTTAACTGTCGGGCAAGACAACACCCGGGATATTGAATGACCCGAGATTCCACCCGGCACTTTAAACTTGAAGAAGCACTACAGTGATATGATCATCAACAGTTATATGCTTATGAACAGAAACATGAGCATTTGTATGAACAGGAACAACAAGAAAAAAGACCAATGATAACAGATACGATTGCCGCCATTGCAACCCCTCCCGGAGCCGGAGGTATCGGTATTATACGGATTTCCGGCTCCAGGGCAATAGAGGTCGTTTGTGCACTGTTTGGAAAAAAGCCTCGGTTTGCAGATCGACCGGTCTCGACAGAGCGACAAGTCTCAATCGATCCTGAACTATCTGCTGATATGAGTCCTCCCCCTCAATTTATTATCCCCAATTCTTGCGCATCCTCTTTTAATGAATCTCACAGGGTAACTCACGGGTATATTTTTGATACTGTTACCGGCAATGTGCTGGACGAGGTTCTTGTTATTTCAATGCTTGCACCCCGATCATATACTGCTGAGGATGTTATTGAAATTCATGCCCATTCAGGCCCCATTGTCATGCAGGCCATTCTTGAGCAGGTTCTTTCAATGGGTGTACGCCTTGCAGAACCAGGAGAATTTACCAAAAGGGCATTTTTAAATGGCCGTATCGACCTGACCCAGGCAGAGGCGGTTGTGGATATTATCAATGCAAGATCTGCAAACTCGCTTAAAATAGCAGTTTCCCAGAGCCTGGGTCACTTTAAAAACAGTGTTACACACGCAAGAGAAGAGCTGATTGAGCTTCTGACAAAAATTGAAGCTGTAATTGATTTTCCAGAAGAGACCGGAGATATTCTTCCTGCGGATCGTGCTATTGAAGTTATCCTCAATATAATGGATATCTGCAATAACGGAATCAAGCAGTATGAAGATGCCCATTTTCTAAGGGATGGGCTTAAAATATCTATCTGCGGACCGCCAAATGTTGGCAAATCAAGCCTTATGAACCGGCTTCTGGAAAAAGAGCGCTCTATTGTCACCGCATTTCCAGGAACTACAAGGGATCTTATAGAAGAAAGTCTCAATATCAATGGAATTCCTTTTGTTATTTCAGATACAGCAGGCATGCACAAGACTGATGATCCTGTTGAAAAGATAGGTATCGAGAGGGCAAGGCAGCATATACTTGAATCTGACATGATTCTTTTTATGGAAGATGTTGAATCTGTAAAAAAGGGCGGGATTGCTCTTGTAATGAAAGAGCTTGAAGCTGTTGTCCCGGTTAACAAAAAGACGATACTTGTCTTGAACAAGGCAGATAAAATAGACAGACAGTACCTGTTTGAGCTGCCTGCACAGATTTCATCCATACCGGTTATAGCCATTTCGGCAACAGAAGATATTGCAGTTGATGATCTCAGAAGAAAAATTACTCAGATTGCAACCAGTAATCTAAATCTGTCATCCGCTGTTGTTCCAAATTTAAGGCATAAAACAGCACTCAAGAAGGCATCAGTAGCACTTGAACAGGCAAGGCAGAATTTGTCCGGATACTGCTTTGGAGAAGAGACTCTGGCAATTGATATCAGAAGTGCTGTTGACTTTTTGGGAGAGATCACAGGAAACAGTGCCGGCATTGATATTCTTGATCAGATTTTCAGCAGGTTCTGCATAGGAAAATAGAGTAAAAAAAGTGCCGCTACATCCCCTGCCTGAAAGAAGGGATCTCGCGGCACAGGTCTCTGGATAACTGCCATGCCCTGACGGGCACAACGAAGAATGAAAATCTGATGATTGCGGCTGTTTCAAAGGATTTTCACATAAAAGTTAATGGCCGTTGCAAGGCCATCCCGAATCATGAGAATCAGAATGCATTTTCATGGTAAATAAAAAAACAGAATAAGGATTAATTCCATGTCCCTGGATTTTAAAGCACATTTTACAAAATATGAGGCACTTGTCTCGATGATAGATGGCATATTCAATAAAGTTAAGGATGAGTACCCCAAAGAGGTCTTCTGCAGGGAGAAGTGCAGTGACTGCTGTTATGCTATTTTTGATATTCCCATTATTGAGGCCATATACATAAATCATAAATTCAACCAGGCATTCTCAGGAACGAAAAAGAGGGAACTCATTGATGCTGCTGCCAAAGTTGATCGAGCCCTGTTTAAAATGAAACGGGATGCCTATATGGAGATAAAAGATGGCAAAAACGAGATTGATGTCCTTGCCAAAATGTCAATCGAGAGGATAAGATGCCCTCTACTTGGCTCTGACAATCTTTGCATTTTATATGACGCAAGACCCGTTACATGCCGTATTTATGGAATTCCCACCTCTGCTTCCGGAGAGAGTCATATATGTGGAAGAACCAACTTCACACAGGGCGGCAAATACCCGACTGTCAATATGGATACTGTCTATTCACAGCTACAGCTCATCTCGGCAGAGATGACAGCAGCATTGAAAGTTAAAAATATCAAGATCTGCGAGATGTTAATACCCGTGTCAATGGCATTGATTACCGATTTTAATGAAGATTATTTTGGGATTTAGATAATGGAACATTTTACAGATGAACAGATAGCAGCCAAAAAAAAAACAATTTTTGATGCTATGGGAAAACGGGGCCAAAAACAGGTGATGAAAATAGGATATGACAAATGGGACCCCATTCAAAATCCCAAAGACCCTATTGATATCAGAAAAGACAAGACAAACAGAACTTCCCAGATGCTTATCCGTGAATTCTTGCAACAATCTTCACATGAGGGGTCAAATTCTTTTGCTCAGGGTGCATTTGAAATGTGTCTTGGCATTATAAACGAGAATGAGAAGATTCTTGGAATGTTTGAGTTTGCCAAATGGTACGCTAATCTTGTTGAAAATGAGATAAACAGTTAACTATTAGACCTTCATGGCCGTTGTAAGGCCACCCCGAATCATGAAAATTAAAATGTATTTTCATGGTAAAGCGTATTACAGATCTCTTTGAAAAAAGCATTACCTTGAACCATAAAGATTATGAATACATTTTCACGATAAAGTCAGGCTGCTCGTAAAAAGGAATAGATAAAAATGAAAGTTGGAATCATAGGTCTGCCCCAGACAGGCAAAAAGACCCTGTTTCAGATATTGACCGGAACTGAGATAAGAGAACAGAGCGGCCCGCCAAAGCCTCTGCCCGGCACGGCCGATATACTTGATGCGAGATTTGACAAGATGGTTGCCATGTACTCTCCCAAAAAGGAGGTCAGAGCAAGGGTTGATCTTGTACTGTTGCCCAAAATGGAGCAAGAGAACATTGCCAGAGGCGATATTTTCAGGGACATTGCAGATATGGATGCCATCTGTCATGTGGTCAGGGCATTTGAGGATGACGCAATTTATCATTCCGATGGTTCTGTTGACCCTTTGAGAGACGCTTCAATGGTTAATGCTGAACTTGTCATGCACGACCAGATCTTTGTGGAAAAAAGGATAGAGAGGATTGAGCAGCTCATTAAAAAGAAAAAAGATGAGGATCAGCAAAAAGAGCTTGTGCTCATGAAAAAGATGCTTGAGCATCTTGAACAGGAAAAACCTCTTAGACTGCTTGAGCTTGCTCCGGAAGAGGAGCGTCTGATCCGAAGTTACCCCTTTATTACCCGCAAAGAGATGATCATTGCTCTGAATGTAGCAGAAGATGACCTTGATATTGATAAATCCATCAAGGCTGTAAACAGTAGTCAGACCATCGCTGACGATAATGATAGTCAGACCATGGGTAAAGATGGTGATCAGACCCATCCTCTTCTTGAAAAATTTAAACCAATGTGTGAATCAGAGAAGATGGCTGTGATGCTTGTCTCTGCAAAGGTGGAATCCGAGATTGCCCTTCTTGACAGTGAAGAGGAAAAAACAGAATTCCTTCGGGATCTCGGCATTGAAGAGCCGGCTTTGGGGGTGCTGACACGTCTTTGTATCAATGCTCTTGGCCTTATCTCGTTTTTGACGGTCGGCCAGGACGAGGTGCGTCAGTGGTTAGTAAGAAGAGGCTCTCCAGCACCGGTTGCGGCAGGTGTAATTCACTCTGATCTTCAAAGGGGCTTTATCAGGGCCGAAGTTATCAAGTATGATGAGCTTGTTGCCTACGGTTCCGAGGCAGAGTTGAAAAAAGCCGGCAAGATGTATCTTCAGGGCAAGGACTACATTGTTGAAGATGGAGATATATTGAATATCAGGTTTAAAGTGTGACGATCTCGTAAAAAGGCAATTTGCCAAAATCAGCGTCCAATAAAACCAGGGGGTTATTGTGTTTAGGAAACTCTCATTTCAGACTTTTTACGAGACTTACATGCTTTTTGTGCAGCAGTTATTAGAACAGGGTTTTTACAATATACCACACCACAGGAAGAAAAATGGCCGGAATCATGCTGCCGATACGGATTTTGGCAGCACCCAGAAGGTTTATGCCAATGGCCATGATAAGCACCCCGCCCACTGACGACATCTGGCTTACCACGTCCGGGACAAGAAAAGGCTTTACCAATACCGCAGCCATGGTGATAGAGCCTTGATATAGCAGTATAGGCACGCTGGAAAAAAGAACGCCAATGCCAAATGATGACCCAAGTATTATGGATGTAATGCCGTCCAGGGCGGATTTTGCGAACAGGGTCTGATGGTTGCCGGTCAGCCCGCTTTCAAGAGAACCCACAATAGCCATTGACCCCACACAAAAAATCAGCGTGGCCGTTATAAAGCCCTGGTAAAAACGGCCATCATCTCCTTTTGAGAATCTTCTTTCCAGAGCACGACCTACCCTTTCAAGACCATCTTCAATGTGCACAAGCTCTCCCAAGAAACTGCCCAGTGCCAAGCTGAATATCACGATAAGCAGGTCATCGCTTTTGAGTGCCCCTTTGATGCCAATGACAAGTACTGCAAGACTTATGGCGTGCATTATTGTTTTGTTGTATTTTTCAGGAATTCCCCCCCTGAACATCAGGCCGGCAAGGCATCCGGCAATGATGGCAGCCGCATTTACTATGGTTCCAAGCATCTTTGATCTATTTTCCCGCCATTTACACTATTAAACGCTCATGGCCGTGGGGCCATTCACAATCATCATGAACAGAGTCTGTTTTCATCTAAATGCGGCAGGAGACCCCTTCCTGAGCCTACAGGCGAAGGTTGGGGAGGAATGCCGCCCTCCTTTAATCCAGAGGTATAATTGTCTGTTCGTTATGGCTACTCTCACCAAAACGGGCATGATTGACATGTATCAATCACCCCCAAATATAAAAATGATAGTCATTTCCACGGTAAAATGATAGTCATTTCCACGGTAAAGCACAAATATTTGTGCTTATCGGTAATCCTTATAATCCACATCATATTTTCCGGCTTTATACGAGAATTTCCTGACAGTGGTTCCAATGAGTTCGGCTGCTTTTTTTATATTTCCACGGGTATTTTTAAGAGAGTCAATGATCATCTCCCGCTCAAGGTTGGCAACTGCCTCCTCCATGGTAATAGGAGCAAGGGTGTGGGATATCTTGCCGGTCTGGAGACTTGGAGGAAGATGATAGCTGTGAATTGCCCCTTCATTACAAAGGATAACCGCTCTTTCAATACAGTTCTCAAGCTCTCGCACGTTGCCTGGCCAGTGGTACTCCATCAGCATGTCAATGGCAGGGGTTGAAAATCGTTTTATATCCTTGAAGTGTTCATTTGAGTATTTTTCAAGAAAATGGTCTGCAAGAAGTATAACGTCGGTTCTGCGCATTCTCAGGCTTGGAACGTAAATTGGAAATACATTGAGACGAAAGTACAGATCATCCCTGAATGTCCCCTTTTCCACCATCTCCTCAAGGTTGCTGTTTGTAGCCGCAATAATTCTCACATCCGCCTTTATGGTCTGATGTCCCCCTACCCTCTCAAACTCCTTTTCCTGAAGCACTCTCAACAACTTGACCTGTACAGTAAGATCCATAGTGCCGATCTCGTCCATAAAAATGGTGCCTTGATGGGCCATCTCGAATTTACCTTTTTTTTGCTGAATAGCTCCTGTAAAGGATCCTTTTTCGTGGCCGAACAGCTCGCTTTCGATCAGATTCGCAGGAAGTGCCGCACAGTTGATTTTTACAAACGGATGGCTGTTCCTGTGGCTGTTGTAATGTATCGAGTTTGCGATAAGCTCCTTGCCAGTTCCGCTCTCTCCTCTTATCAGCACGGTTGCGTTGCTCCTTGAAACCTGGGAGATCATCTGGAACACTTCACGCATCTTGTTGCTGTTGCCAATGATATTTGAAAAACTGTACCGGTTTTCAAGTTCGCCCTTGAGCCTTATATTTTCCTGTTTGAGCTTGTCTTTTTCCATGTGAATCCGTTCAAGATTGATCACATGACGTGCTATCATTGTTGCTACAACTGATAGCACCTTTTCTCCCTGCTGCAGAGTGCTTTTGCCTTCATATGGTCTGTCAGCACTCAGGGCTCCAACCACACGGTTTCCTTTTTTTACAGGGACACAGATAAACGAGTAGTCTTTGCTGGCATCTGCTTTATGAGAAGATGTTCGGTCAAGGAAAAGAGGCTCTTCATTTATGATAGGAACAACGGCTGGCTCTCCGGTCTGGATAACCTTGCCGGTAATTCCCTCTCCCAGTTGGTACTTGGTTCGTCTCATTGCCCGCTCGGAGATGCCATGAGCAACCTCTATTCTTATCTCTTTTGTTACAGGATCAAGAAGGGTTACGGTTCCCCTTATCAGATCCAGAGACTGTGAAAGGATATCCAAAACCTTGTACAGGGCCTTTTTCATGTCCATATTTTCATTTAGGGCTTCATTTATTTCATAAAGAAGGGATATCTCTTCTATAGACTTCATTCAACACCTCATGCTTGTTGTTTTTATCAATAATGTCCTGTTCCTGGATGTCCCTTGTTCCTGCATACTGATATCTGCTGCCAGAACATTTTTTTTGCAGTCCAGATCGCTCTTGATCTGTAACCATGAGACTATTTTAAGTTAAATGGGTACATTATCATAAATCTTGATTTATGACACCTTTAATGAGATACTTATTCAAAAAATTGCTGTCTTGTTTCCACCTGAAAGTCATGCGTTTTTTATTTTGTAATGAATGACTCTGTACAGTTATTTTTAGTTGAACCATTGGGCCTTCGGCCGGATGGAAATCAAAATTGTTTGTTATGCCCTGAAGGGTATGGATTTTAATATATATCATGAGACAAAAGCGTCAGGACGAGGAGCCCCAAATCAGAGATACCCACAAAACCATCAGTATAATGATTGAGATTGCAGATGCTCTTAACAGAACCAGAACTCTTGATGAATTTTACAAGGCTATACACCAGTCACTTGGCAAACTTCTCAATGTTGACAATTTTTTCATTGCAATATACCACGCAGAAGAAGACCGCGTTACTTTCCCCTATTATGTGGATCAAAAAGATGTCAATCCCACAGGAATAGACCATTTAAGCAAAACTTCATCTCTTGTTGCCAAAGTAATCAATGACGGAGTTCCGCTTCTTTTTTACAGACAGGATATGGAAAACTATGCCGAATTAAAAGGCTTGCCAGGTATCGGTACAGTGAGTCAGGTATGGCTTGGATCACCACTTAAAATCAAAAACAAGGTCACAGGAGCCATCGCTGTGCAAAGCTATGCGTACCGTAATATGTACCAGCCAAGCGATCTTAAAATCCTGAATATAGTATCTCAATATATAGCTCTTGCCATCGAGAGAAAAGAATCTGACGAGGCATATAAAAAACAGCGCAAAATTCTGGAAAAGATTCTGTTGACTTCTCCGGTGGGTATAGCTCTTTTAGAAAACAGGATTTTCAAATGGGTAAATCCTGAAATGCTTACCCTGTTTGGCTATGACAAAAAAGAGGATTTTGAGAATTCAAGTGTGGAGATGATCTATGAATCCCATGAGAAATTCCTGACAGCCGGAGATATCATATATTCAAATATCTCCCATTTCAGAAGGACACAGATCGAAACCACTTTGATGAAAAAGGATGGCAGCACATTTCCTGCCAATATTAATATAAGCAGTGCAAATTCCGACAACCCTATGGCGTGGATAATAGCCACATTTACCGATATCTCGGAACGCAAACTTGCTGAAGCTGAAAAGATAAAAAACGAAAAACTGAATGGTGTTCTGGAGATGGCAGGGGCTGTGTGTCATGAATTGAATCAACCCTTGCAGGCATTGCTTGGATATTCTGAACTCGTAATGATGGATCAGGAGCCAGACAGTCAACTCGGCAAGGATCTTGGTGCTATCAAGAAAAATGTTGAGAGAATCGGAAGAATTACCCAGCGACTTTCAGGGATCACAAGTTATAAAACCATGGATTACCCTGGAAACAAGAAAATAGTCGATATCTGGGGAGACAAGGAGTGAAATGATGGAGTACACGGTAAAGGATATTTTACAGCTTGAAGTTGCACCAGCCCTTGGATGCACTGAACCTACAGCTATTGCACTTGGTGCCGCTGCTGCTGCGTCTCTCCTGCCTGTTAAAAATCGTGACAATCAATCCAATGGGACATGTTTTAACCATAAAGGTCACGATAATCAACCACATGGGATATGTTTAAACCATAAAAACAGAACAGATGGGCAACATACAGAAGATGCGGGTTGCGACTCCAGACCACAGATAGATTCCATTGAACTCTGGCTTGACCCCAATATATTCAAAAATGGCCTTGCCGTTGCAATACCTGGCACAGGAGGACTTTCAGGTCTTGATCTGGCCTCGGCGATCGGGGCAATGGCCGGCGATCCAATGCTTCGGATGGAGGTACTTGTGCCTATTAACGATCAGGATGTTCAAAATGCCTCTGAGTTTATCCGAAAGGGCAAAGTTAAGGTTCATCTGCTTTCTGAGCATAGGGGACTGTATGTAAAAACCGCGGTTAAAGCAGGTGACAACCTTGCTGTTTCAACCATTGAAGTTCTCCATGACAACATCACGACCCTTGAACTCAATGGACAATCGGTTATAGAACATCCACTCTATCATAATACAAAAAATCTGAACGGAAACAGACAGAAGCGAGGCAATGCCGCAGAACTTGAACAAAGCCTCAAGCAGATTACCATGAACGAAATTATAGCTCTTGCCGACCAGTTTGACAGCGATGATCTTGATTTTATTGAACGTGGAATAGAAATGAACATGGCTCTTGCACACCATGGCCTTGAGCATGCCTGTGGTCTTCAGGTGGGTACTACCCTTAACAAACTCGCAGACAAGGGGTTGGTTGCACGAGACATGATACATGACGCACGGGTTCTGACCGCTGCTGCCGGAGACGCACGAATGTCTGGTGCAAGGCTTCCTGCAATGAGTTCTGCCGGAAGCGGAAACCACGGCCTGACCGCGATCATTCCTGTAAAAGCTGTGGCTGACCATATCAATGCCAAAAGAGATGATCTTTGCAAGGCAGTTGGATTAAGCCATATAATAACCGCGTGCATTAAAGCCCACACCGGAAGGCTTGCAGCCATATGTGCCTGTTCGGTTGCCGCAGGGGCGGGAGCTGCTGCCGGCACTACCCTTCTTTTTGGCGGAACACGCGGACAGATTGGTGCGGCTGTGGAAAATATCATTGAAGATCTGGCCGGAGTCATCTGCGATGGTGCAAAAAACAGTTGTGCCCTTAAACTTGATACAGCCGCTGGAGCAGCGGTTCAGGCAGCCCTTTTTGCCCTTAATGGACTCAATGTCAAGATGACAGACGGTATTGTAGGAGAGACACCTGAAAAGACCATACGCAATATCGGCATTTTAAGTTCAGAGGGGATGGTGGAAACTGACCGTGTAATACTCAAGATCATGCTTGATAAAATCCTGAAATAACACTTGATGGAAAAACCCCATGCAAAAACATAATTCTATTATCCCTTATATCAGCCTTCTTATGGCCACAGTAATCTGGTCAAGCTCTTTTGTTGCACTCAAACTTGCCTTTCAAGGATTTCACCCGATGGTTGTAATCTTTGGAAGGATGGCGGTTGGCAGCCTCTCGTTTTTGATTCTCGCAGCAATGTTCAAAAGCGTTCCACTTACACAGAAAAATTTTTTTTCAGATATAAAGCTGATTCTTGTAATGGTTATCTGTGAGCCATGTCTCTACTTTATCTTTGAAGCAAGGGCTCTGGAGCTTACAACAGCCTCACAGGTAGGCATGATCTGTGCCATTATGCCCCTGCTTGTCTCGGTTGTTGCTTTTTTTGTCTTGAAAGAAGAGCTTACGGAAAAGATACTTGCGGGTCTTACCATCTCTGTATTTGGGGCGTGCTGGTTAAGTTTTAGCGGTGAAGTTGCAGCCAATGCCCCTAACCCGCCTTTGGGCAACCTTTTTGAGTTCATAGCTATGGTGTGTGCGGCAGGCTATACCATATGTCTTAAAAAACTTACTCAAAAGGGATATTCTCCTTTTTTCCTAACAGCTTTGCAGGCATTTGCCGGATCTATCTTTTATTTCCCCATCCTTTTTCTTCCAGCTACCAATCTTCCTGCAACCTTCTCTCTTGTTCCAACACTTTCTGTTGTCTATCTTGGAGCTGTAGTTACCCTTGGTGCCTATGCTCTTTTCAATTTTGGTGTCAGCCGCATTCCTGCGGGTCAGGCATCGGCATTTATAAATCTTATTCCCATATTTTCAATGATACTTGGTATAGTTGTTTTAAACGAGAGACTCAACTTGCAGCAGTATGTCGCATGTATGGTGATATTTTCAGGAGTATTGTTAAGCCAGCACAGAAGCAAAAAAATCCAGGATAACTCGGCAGAATCAATAGTGGCAGAATCGATAGTTGACAAGTAGCCGCTACAGGAAACCGCAATCGTGCAGTCAGATCGACAGTCGGCCGATTCTAACTTATCGAGAACTCTATCCCCTGCCGCCGCTCCATAACAGCCTTGCCTTGAGAACATCGTAATAGTTATCCTTTGAAAAGGAAATCATTTTTACAGGACATTTTCCCTTGGTGACAACGATTCTGTCCTTTGAGCCTACGGGCATCCCCTCCTGGCCGTCAAAAGTCAGAAAGATATCTGTTGCATCTCCTTCAAGCTGAATCTCGATCTCTGTCTCGTCCGGAATAATCAAAGGCCGGTTGGTAAGGGTAAACGGGCATATCGGGGTTAAAATAATGCCAGGCACTGT
Organism: Desulfamplus sp.; assembly: GCA_015232935.1. Classification (GTDB taxonomy): domain Bacteria; phylum Desulfobacterota; class Desulfobacteria; order Desulfobacterales; family Desulfobacteraceae; genus Desulfamplus. The sequence continues at coordinate 1,737 of JADFYT010000026.1, read as the reverse complement.
CGGGTGAATCACAGGGCCTCCCGCAGCAAGAGAATAGGCTGTCGAACCGGTCGGGGTTGCTACAATAAGACCATCTGCCTTGAATGTGGTCAGATATGAGCCATTGAGATATACCGCACTGTAAGCAAGTCTTGACAGAGCCCCCCTGTTGAGTACCAGATCATTTAGCACACTTGCCCTGGAAATCTTGCCATCTTCCCTTATTACAGATACCTGAAGCCTCATTCTCTCTTCAATATAGAATCTGCCCTCAATAAGGGCATGCATGGTTTCATAAAGCTTGCCTTCAAGTGTCTCTGCCAGGAATCCAACCTCTCCGAATTTAATGCCCATAAGTGGAATATCTCTGTTGCCGATCAATCGGGCGGCACTTAAAAAAGTGCCATCTCCCCCAAGCACGACCATGCAGAAAATATCTTCGCGTGGAAGGATTCCGGCAAAACCGTCAGCATATATGACATCAACATCCCGCTTAAGAAGCCAACTCTCCAGTTCAAGTGCTTTTTTCTTTGCCTGATCATCTTTTTTTACCAGCAGTCCAATACATTTTTTGTTCATAGATTACTCCAGGGAGACATTGGCTCTCTCCATCTTTCAATCACCTCGTCCGGCAAATCTCCTATTGCGGACATGGCGGCAACTCCTTCAATAAAGTTATATGGCATTAATTCTTTTGCACTATCCTTGTTAATGCCTCCAAGTGCTATTGCTCTGGGTCTGGGGATCCTGGCCTTGTTACACTCTTCTGTCAGATTGTCATAAAGAGCCTTGAAACCATCTATTCCGAGTGTCTCTGCCATCTGATCATAAGAGGGTTTAAACAGAGGTGAAACAAGAAGGTAGCTAACAGGGATCTTTTGATGAAGCAGTAGTGCCCGCGTGATCTCTTCTTTATTGTGAACAGAAGCACCAAAAAATCCCGCACTCTTTCTGAGCAGTTCTATCAGTTCAGGTTTTTTGAGCACAATTTCAAGATTGTACCGGTTGAGATGAAAACCATCTGGCTTCAGTCGCAACCATCTTTCGTCAGGTAAAGCGTTGACAAGAAGCTTTGCATTTTGTGTTGACACGCTACTCCCGCCTTGTGAGCTTCTCAGTTTTAAAGAGCCATTGCAACTTGGTCTCTCACCAGACAAATTCCTGAACTCATTATTATACCTTCCTTTAAATACCCCGCTATACCTTCCTGCAAATACCCCGTTATACCTTCCTTCAAATCCTCTGAAAATAAGGACGTCGGCTCCTTTTGCCAAAGCAATTTTTACCGAATCCATATGTTCATATCGGGTAGTTTCACTGTTTTGAATAATTGCAATCAGCATTGAAGAATTTTCCTGTCACTTCCTTGTTTACTTGCCCAGAGTCTATTTCTTGTCACAGGAGTCAAGAAGAGAGACATCTTCGCCGTTCATAATGCGGTTCATGTTTCTCATGGAGCACATCTTTCCGCACATTGTGCAGCTATCCTCATGCTCCGGTTTTGAGTCTGCTCTGTATCTTCTTGCTTTTTTCTCGTCAATTGCGAGTTTGAACATGCTCTCCCAGTCCAAGTGCTGCCTTGCACGGCTCATTTTCAGATCCCACTCTACAGCTCCTGGAACTCTCTTGGCAATATCTGCTGCGTGTGCGGCTATTTTGGAAGCCATTATACCCTCTCTCATATCCTCTTCTGTCGGCAGCCTCAAATGCTCGGCAGGGGTTACGTAGCATAAGAAATCCGCTCCGTTAGCAGCAGCT
>JADFYT010000269.1 GCA_015232935.1 Desulfamplus sp. | reverse complement strand
ATTCCAAGAAACATCACTGAAATATGTATGGCTATAAGCGAGTTTCTCGATCTTTGCATGGTATAAAGATATTCTGAAGCAGGAATATTAATGCTGATACCTCCTCTTATGTCTCCTGTCTGATATCCCTGTCTGGAATGGCATTTCAGGCAGGAAGATGTAACTTGAAGAGGCGCCATGTAACGGTAGGTCGGGATGGATTGGGCATTATCAGTTCCTGGAGCCAGATTGTAAACCAGATCAAGCACCTCGGTTGCACCCTGTTCAAACTGCCGAAGAGCGTCACTTTCCCAGCCATCTGCCCTGTTTTCCGGCCTGATGGGATTCAAACTTGTGATGTGATAGCGAACATTGTTCTGCTGTTGCGCTATCTCGGAGATCTGGCGGGTCATAAAGGCAGGATTTACCTTGGTCAGGTGAAGGCCGTCCAGAGTGGTTATATCTCTGTCCGGGATATCCAGGTATTGATTGGGCCGTGTCGACTCTGTGACAAGCACGTAAACTCCTCCATGCTGTGCGTTCCAAAGCCTTGTGGTCTCAATTTCCCTGAAAAAAGCCTGGCCTATGCTGCGGATAGTTATGGTCATGCTCTCATTTACATAACCTATATTCCATGCAAGGGACAGGGCAACTATGGCGATCCAGAAAACAAGGGGGAAAAAAACAACTGTTGTTTTATTGCTCAGGAATTTTAATCTGACAAAAAATGCGGCAAATCCGCCTGTGTTCAAGATAGACATTCGTTTAGATCCTCCTCTTTTGATCTTGATGACCCGCTTTTTATCAATGCCAGAAAATCTGTGAAATTTTTTGTCTGAAGAACCCTCTGATACATTGCCTGATTGCGAAATATTCTTGCTATTTCAGCAAGAATGGTGATTTGTGAATCAGGAGAATCGCGTGGAGTAAGAACAAGAAAGATAATATTGGCAAATTTGCCGTCCGGCGAGTCAAAGTCAATTCCGGTATCGGAAATGCCCACAACGACCAATGGTTTCGCAAGATTCCTGACACGGGCATGCGGCAGGGCGACTCCTTTTCCAATTCCTGTGCTCAGTGTTGTTTCACGCTCCCATACCAATGATTCCACTTCATTTTGATCCAGGAGAAACTCTTTGCATGCAGCCTCTACAACCTCATTGATCACATCCCTTCTGGTGACTCCGTTTAGTTTTCGTATAAAAAGCCTTGAAAAAAGAGCGTCTTCAAGTCGCCATGTTTTTGCGGGCTTGAGAACGAGACGCATGGCAGGGCCGCTTGTCATGGATGTTATAATAGCAACTACAACCAGTGCGACAAACAGCCTGTGGTTAATAATGCCAGCTTCAAGAGCCAGAAGCCCCACAATGATTCCCATTGCACCAACTGAAAGCATGGCGAACCCGACGGTCAATGATGAACGTGGAGACATTCCACCCCATCTTGCACCCAGAGTACCTCCTGTCAGTTTGAACGTGCATACAATCACCATGACAACAAATACCAGAGGAAGATCAAAATGAGCTATAAAGTTCACTTTCAGTCCGATGCTGGCAAAGAAGACCGGAGCAAAAATGAACGAAACAAAATGGTCGATGGTGACACGTGTACGCTCCCGAAGATGGGAGGAGTCACCAATAGCAGCACCGACAAGAAAGGCACCGAAAATGGCATGAATGCCAATCCATTCAGTAAATGAGGCTCCGAACAGTGCAAGTATAAGGGCAAAACTCAACTCTCCGCCCGGCCAGCGGGTATAGGCCTGGACAAAGGGCAACACCTTGTGGATAAGCCAACGTCCGGCTGTCAGCATGAAGAGTGCGAACGCGAGTGTCATGAGAATTGTCAACAGAATATGGTTGCCGCTCCCTTCAGCTCCCCCCATGAGACCAAGAACAACGGCAAACACGATCCAGCCCACAATATCGTTAAATATTGCGGCACTCACCACAACCATTCCAAGATCGCTTCTGTACAGATCCATATCCATCAGTGTTTTGGCGATAACAGGAAGTGCGGATATGGACATCGCGGTTGCAATGAAAAGGGCAAATACCAATTGATCTACATCAGGTTCTTTGCCCAATGCCTGTGGAATAAACCAGGCTGTAAAAAAACCGAATACAAACGGGATTACAATACTTGCGATTCCAACTTTAAGCCCGACTTTGCCCTGTTTCCAGATAGTTGACAGGTCAACCTCTATGCCGGCCACCATCAGAAAAAGCACAATCGCAAGAGTTGATATTGCGTCCAGGGCAATCGCGTTTGGACCACCTGGAGGGAACAAAAACAGGCCCAATCCAGGTGCAAGGCTACCAAGAACCGTAGGCCCAAGCAGAACTCCGGCAAGAAGCTCTCCGACAACAGCAGGCTGGCGAAATCTCTGGGCTATCTCGCCAAGAATTCTGGCTACGCCAAGAAGGATACCAAGGGACAGGAGCATTAACATAATGTTATGCGGAGTCAGTTTTTCCATGTATGAACTTCCTGTGTTATAAAAAAGTGTGGCTGATTGCAAAAAATCCGGAAGGGGGCAGGAGATGAATGCCTGCCCTTTGACTGGGGAGTGTTGAAAATATTTGCGGGTACTCTTTTGGGCATGGAGTGTTTATTTTGGCTCTACAAAACGGCAGCTTAAAAGCATGTCATCATCAATTTCCGACTGAACCTTGTAAGGCAGGCTCTTGAACAGCTTGATCATATTCTTGTTTCCAGTGGAAGTTACCGCAAACAGTCCATTGATACCCTTGTCTCTTGCCGCTTCCGCAAGTTTTCTTATCAATCTTCTTCCAACACCCTTGTTCTGATAGTCCGTACTTACAGAGAAAGCAACTTCCGCCATGTTGGTCGCGGGCTCAAGGTAATAACTTCCAACCCCTACCACACGGTCAAATCCCATTTCACCCACAAGAGCTATTATGGTCAGATTCCGCTTGTAGTCAATCTGGCTCATGACCTCAACATCCGGCCTTATAAACCTTGTTTTTTCATGGAAAAATCTTGATATTACATCCTCTTTCTCAAGATGATAGAAGTGCTCCTGTATTCTTCTGTCATCAATCGGCTTGGCTGGCCTGAAGGTTATGTTTTCCCCTTTAATAGATACGACCTCCTCAAGTTTGACAGGATATATGCCATAAACAGATTCACCAAGTGTCCGGTCCTGACCTATCATGCCGATTCTTTTGGCCTGGCTTAACAGTTCATCCCTGAATTCAGGATGTGCAATTCTTATAAGGGCAAAAGCTCTCTCCTGGGTACTTTTACCGAAAAGGTTGACAGCTCCGAACTCTGTCACAACATACCGGATATCTTCGCGGGGAATGGTGACAATGGTGTCGGTCAACTGGGGAAGAATGCAGCTTGCCTTTCTGTATGTGCCGTCATCGCCTAAAACAGAGGCTGTCGAATTGACCATTATAATCGATTTTCCGCCTTTTGACCTGTTTGCCCCTCGCACAAAATCGGAAATTCCCGATACTCCGGCGTACAGGGTGTAGGATTGGGCATCGCAGGAGACCTGGCCAAAAAGATCAATCGTCTGGGCCACATCCATTGAAACCATCTTGTTGTTTCTTGATATGATCTCAAGATCATTGACATAGTCAAAGGGCTGAAACTCAACAGCCGGATTGAGATGGAGAAATTCGTAAAGTTCACTTGTCCCAACTGAACATCCTGCCACCATCTTGCCGTTGTTAAACCCTTTTTTGCGGTTG
>JADFYT010000268.1 GCA_015232935.1 Desulfamplus sp. | reverse complement strand
GGGTTCGTCAATGGCAAGAAATTTAGCATTGGACATAAGGCCTCTTGCGATGGCAAGCTTTCTTGCCTCTCCTCCGCTCATTGTGCTGGCAAGCTGGAAAGTCCGTTCCCTGAGCCTTGGAAACAGAGAAAAGACCCACTCCAGATTTTGTCTTGAACGGGTTCTTGCGTTTTTGGAATATGCTCCAAGCTTAAGGTTTTCCAGTACGGTCATTTCAGGAAAAAGTTCCCTGTTTTCAGCAATATAGGTTATTCCCATATTGACCAGTTTTTCAGCACTCATACCTGTAATATTTTGCCCGTTATAGTTTATGAGGCCGCGAGTCTTTCTTACAAGTCCGCATATTGATTTGAGAAATGTACTTTTCCCATGGCCGTTGGGCCCAAGCATTACAACAACCTGCCCCTGTTCAATTGTCATGGAGATATCCTTGAGGACATGAAAATCATCATAATAGGCATTCAGGTTTTTAATCTCAATCATGGCTTGCCCCCTGCATTGTTTAAACCGGCAAGATTTTTTTCCGCGGCATTTTTTCCGGCATGGCTTTCGCTGTTACGATGTTCCCCTGTAGCATTTTCGCTATCTTTTTCGCCATCTTTCGTGCTACCCAGATAACACTCAATCACTTTAGGGTTGTTGGTCACTTCAACAGGATCGCCGCAGCAGATCTCTGTTCCGGTCTGGATGATAAGCAATTTTCGTGTGAGTTCCGTCAGAACCTTCATGAAGTGCTCAATAATAATAATTGCAATGCCCATATCCTGATTGATTCTTTTGATAAGATCCATAAGGCTTATTATCTCCCTGGAGTTGGAGCCTGCCATTGGTTCGTCGAGCATCAGGATTTTGGGTTTGGTGGCAAGGGCGGCACCGATCATAAGCATTTTTTTGTCTAATAGATTCAACTGCCCTGTTTTCTGATTGCGTTTCCTGTCAAGATTCACAAACTTGAGAATCTGATCCACATAAGAGGAGTCAAAGCCATCCTGACTCCCGAAACAGTTTCCGATTCCAACTCCTGCTTCCACTGTAAGGCTCGGAAATGTCTGGGGAATCTGAAATGTACGGGCAATGCCGAGTTTTGCAATACGATGCGGCGGCATTCCTCTTAGCTCCTGACCGTTAAAACGGATGGAGCCTTCAAAAGGGTATAATCCGGTGATAAGATTATAAAGGGTGGATTTGCCGGCACCATTTGGTCCTGCAATGCCAAAAACATCCCCTTTCCGGACATTGAAACTTAAGTTGTTGACGGCTGTAAGTGCACCAAATTTCTTGGTAATATTTTTAATTTCAAGCATGGTTGGCTGTTCCTTGATTCGGATTTAAGTCTGAACACCTCTGGATTGACGCTTGATGATTTTTCTATCACATAGTATGTAATATGTGATATGTGAAGTATGCATTATCATAGCATGTCGACAAATGCAAGAAAAAAATAGGTTGAATGAAAAAGGTGTTTACATAGTACATAGTATGTGATATTGAATGCTGCAACATATCAATCTTACTTAGGAATTAACAACCATGACACCTTTTATAAAGACAAATTTCGACCTGTGCACCGGTTGCGGTATCTGTCAGTTAGCCTGCTCAATGGTTCATAACATGGGCTTCAACCCGAGATCTTCTTACCTTCTCATACATCATAAAAGGGAAAATCTCTACCATATGCCTGTGGTATGCAACCACTGCAAAAACCCCTATTGCATGAATGTATGTCCTGCAAAAGCCTATGAAAAACTCAAGAGCGGCACCGTGGTAATTGATTCACAAAAATGTGTGGGGTGTGGCATTTGTGTTAAATATTGCCCTGAAGGCCTTGTTCACATAAGTCTTGAAACCAGAAAAGCGGTCAAGTGCGATATGTGTCAGGCAGATCCTGAGTGTGTGAAGGCGTGTCCTACAGGCGCGTTGGAACTTGCCTTTCGCAAAGACAAAGACAGGGAAGCCTCAGGCGAGCAAACTGACGATATTTAAACGGAGGAGATCTTATGAATGATGCATATATGAAACAGTTTCTTTTTATAAATCTCTCCTTTGGAACTATTGAGGTTCAACCTGTTCCTGACACCCTTATTGACGATTACATTGGCGGAAAGGGATTTGGAGCAAAGATACTTTACGACAGGGTTCCTGCCGGGACAGACCCTCTTGGAGAGAAAAACCTTCTGATGTTCATGGCAGGCCCCCTCACAGGTACCATTGCCCCGGCCATGAGAGGATGTGTAGTAACCAAATCTCCGTTGACCGGTATCTTTCTTGACAGTTATTTTGGGGGAAGTTTCGCACCGGAGATAAAATATGCTGGATATGACGGCATCATAATCAGCGGCAGGGCAAAGAGCCCTTCATATATCTGGATTGACAACAACAGTGTTCAGATTTGTGATGCATCCGGCATATGGGGAAAAGATGCACTTGAGGCCAACCATGCGATTAAAAACGAGCTTCAGGACGACACGATTAAAATAGCAACTATTGGTCAGGCTGGAGAAAACCAGGTGCTGTTTTCGCTTGTTTGCTGCGAATATAACCGTCAGGCAGGCCGTGGCGGAGCCGGAGCTGTCATGGGTTCCAAAAATCTTAAAGCCATCGCTGTCAGAGGAAACAATCGGGTGAAAGTGGCTGACCCCAAAGCCTTTGATGCGGCATACCACAAGGCTTTGGCTGAACTTGAATCAAGTGCGGAAGTGCGGGCTCTTACAGCCGCCGGAACTGCTTCTGCTGTTTATTATGCCAATGAGACCGGCCTTCTTCCCCATAGAAACTACCGCAACGGCACCTTTGCCAAAGCATCTGATCTGGCGGATAAAGGTCAGTCAAAACATCTCTGGCTGGGTGAGTCAGCCTGCATGGGCTGCCCCATAAGATGCAGCAAGATGGGGGCAGTCCGCCTTGGTAAATACAAAGGAATAGTGACTGATATCGTGGAATACGAATCTGCCGCACTTATGGGTTCAAATCTGGATATATCGGATATAAGAGCGGTTGCCCATCTGGTGAAGCTGTGCGACAGGTTTGGCATGGACAGCATGTCAGCAGGTTCAGTTATAGGATTTGCAATGGAGGCATCGGAAAAGGGGATGCTGGCAAACTTTAAACTGCCGGAAGGCATTGATATAAAATTCGGGAATGTGCAGGCCGCAGAATATCTTGTCAGAGCCATGGCAAATCGTGATGACGAGCTTGGAGAGCTTCTTTCCAGGGGAGTCAAGCGGGCAGCCGAGGAGATAGAAAAGTCAGCAAGTGATATCGCAATGCACACCAAGGGGCTTGAATCACCGGCGTGGGGTCCAAGAGGAGCATCGGGCATGGCCCTTGCACTTATGACCACAGACAGGGGAGGGTGTCATCAAAGAGGATTCCCCATAAGCTATGAGATAGGGGGATTGCCCTGGAAAGGAAAAACGCTTGATCCTCTTTCACCGGTTGACAAGGCTGACATGGTAGTATCACTTCAGAACTATTCAGCCGGAACTGACACTCTGGTAAAGTGTGATTTCGGGACATTCGGAATTTCGGCAGCGACCTACGCAGAGCTTCTGTCCGCTGCGACAGGAAAAGAGTATGAGCCTGACATTTTTCATCGAACAGGAGAGAGAATCTGGAATCTTGTCCGGATGTTCAACACAAGAGAAGGCATTGACTCCTCAAAAGATACACTGCCCCCCAGGTTTGTCAAAGAGCCTCTGCCGGACGGGCCG
>JADFYT010000267.1 GCA_015232935.1 Desulfamplus sp. | reverse complement strand
TAGGAACCTTCCAAAAACACCGCATACATATATTTGCCGCAGATTCTTTATGCTTGTTCCAGAAGAGCTCAGCAGGCATTGAATACCAGTGCCGATAGCAGCCTTTGCACGCTGGAGCAGATCAATATCGCGAGGCGTGACGGCAATATGGCCATCGGATTTATGGATGATAAAGCTGCCGTCTGTTAATGGATACGTGAATTTTCCTTTTGTGTTGATGACGCCGGAGTTGAGCAAAAGAGCTATCAGATCGACAAGACCAGACCCGCAGAATCCTTTTGGCTCTTCTCCGGCAATTACCTTGTAATCAGCATCATGAAGCATCCGGCCATGTTCAATTCGAGAAATCTGGTAAATAGCTCCTGGTGCTGCCGGCATTCCACAACCAAGCCCGCTTCCTTCAAAGGCGGGTCCTCCGGCGGCAGAGGTGACCCATAAAGTATCACCATCCCACAAAGAGATCTCTGTATTTGTCCCAAAATCCATAAACAAGCTGACACCGGAGTTTCCCCAAATACTGCCCCTGGAGTCTTTTTCAATACTTGCCCGGGAGTCACAACTGATAGTGGCAAGGGAGACAGGAGAGAGTCTCTCTTGAAAGCCAGCGTTTGTGCCGATACCGGCGTTTTTATCTATACTGGTTTGAGAATAACCACTTACGCCTGTTGCAATAATTCCGGCCAGAAGGTCAGAACCAACAAAGCCTGCCAAAGGAGCGACAACATCAACAACAGCATCAGGGCAGATATTCCAGGAACCACACCATGCTCTGGTATCTTTAGGTTGACAATAAATTTCATCTGACCAGAATTTAGGTTCTAATAACATACCATAATTGTTTTCAGACAACAGGGCAAGTTCAGCAGTGTTTCCCACAATCGAAACTCGACCAATACGTTGGGAATCATAACCTTCTCTTGAACATATATCCTGTATGGCCTGACCAATGGATTGAATGGCCAGCAGGCTTATCTCATGGGCACGTTCTCTGGATTCAGTTGCAGCAACAAGCCTGGTCATGACATCCGCACCAAACAAGAGTTGTTTGTTGAGCCCTGTGCGGCCTGCAAGTCGTTTAAGGGCGGCCATGTCCCATAACGTTGTACTTATATGTGTAGTCCCCAGATCAACTGCAAGACCCAAAATATTCAGACATTCAGGCTCGGCCGGAATACCGGGATTTTCAGGAGCGGTTTTCTGTTTTGTATCCGGCACAGGAATATCAGTCAACGGGGAGGCATCAGCAGAGCTGTTGCAATTATTATTGAATTGAAAGTTCCCGGCTATAAAATAGGCGTCTGCCGGAATACTATGCCAATCAGATTTAGGAGCCGTATTGACAATACGAATAGAGATGTCCTGCCTGGGAAATACCTGGCAGGCAAGGCGAACTCCCTGGTTAAGCATCTCCTGAGCCAGAATCAGAGTCTCATTTTCAGTTGCCTTGTTGACACTTCCCTCTTCAATCAAAACCAGGCACAGCCCACAGCTGCCTACCCCCCTGCAACCAGCCCTGACACGGATATCCGTAACATCCAGAATCTCGCGAAGTGAAGAACCTGCTTCAAAAAAAAGGGTTCTTTGTTCATCTTCTCCTGTAATTTTAATATTTGGCATCAAAATCGCTCCCATGTTATTTGCAGCTATTCCATTATACTCATGTTGCGTGCGGCCATAACCATCGCAGTGACATTTTCCGGCCTGGATTCCGGAGGAATCTCACACCCTGAGGAAAGAATGAATCCCCCTCGTCCACTGAATGCCTTCAAAAGCACGGCAGAAGCAGCCTTGATATCAGCCGGTTCAGATACAACAAAGGAGAGCGGCTTGATGTTGCCATCAAGACAAAGTTGAGAAAGTTTTGCCATTGCTGTCTCTGGAGTGACACAGTAGTCAAAATTTGCGATATTAACGCCAGCACCAGGATAATATGGCAAAATAGAGTCAACAGGGCCGGCAATATGCAGCCAGTTTGCAAGAGAGCCTGCGTTTTTGAACGCGGCGAACAGTTTTGCGAGGCGGGGAAGCTCAAACTCCCGAAAAAACTGATGCGGGACAACCGCGGGTGATGCGGATGGATCAAAAACAATTGGCAGATGAGCACCTGCTTTTATCTGAGCCACGCCAAACCGAGTCACTACACCGGTTGTAAAATCCAGAAGTCTGGCAAATCTGTCAGGCTCATCCATAGCCATGAACAAAGCTGTTTCCATGCCAAGCAACTGAGTTGCCAGGGTCAATGGCCCCAATACACAACCTACAATGAGCACTTCATTTTTGAGATTGTTTTTAAGTATCTCGACAGCCTTGAGCATTTCCGGCATTCTACCCGCCTGTTCAGGATCGGGAATTACAAGATTATTCTCATCATTTTGCCACCCTTCCTTAGACAGGGCATATTTTTTGATTATGGCATATTGATTTTTGCGGTATTCCAGAACTGACCCAAGGGCTTCTGTTTCAACGTTCACATCCATAACAGAAAACACGGCATCATATCTATATCTTTCAAGGGCTTTCAATTGACACCTGGCAAGTAGATCTCCATCCTGAATGTACTCATCCAGCAAGATTCCACCAATAAGTGCTGCATGTCCAAATACCTGTGCAATTACAGGAACTTGATCAGAATCATTAAATTTTACCGCGGCAAGGACTCGTTCCAAGCTATTCATTGTCTTTGACCTCCTGCTGAATTTCTGATTCTATCCAGATAACCGGCTCCGTCAAATACCGTATCAGCGACATAATCAACATTCAACTGTTCGGCCAAAGACTGTTTTAAAGCAGCACCGCCTGCCATCACTTTAACCTGATCAATTCCCTTGTCTTGTAATGTGCCACGAACCCTTTTGACCAGTGGAATGATAGATGTGATAAGTCCGCTGATTCCGACAGCCATAGGGAATTCCTTAGCGGCAACATCAACAATTTTTTGAATCGTGCAATCTTTTCCGCAGTCAATAACGAAATAGCCTTTTGCAGTCAGAACTATCTTGAGGATATTTTTGCCCAGATCATGAACATCTCCTTCCAGAGCAGCGACAAGAACAGTTCCCTTAGAATCTTTGGGAACCGAGCCTTCCGGATAAAGATGCCTCATCACCCCGGTTACAGCTCTTCCCGCGAGCATTATTTCCAGAAGGTTAAATTGCTCGACAGTACATTTGGCATCCAGAAGGGTCATGGCCGCTTCTATTCCATCTATGACTATCTCTTCTACGCTCACTCCGGACTCCTGAAGTTTTTTTGCCTCTGCTATGGATTCATCGCAATTACCCTCCAGCAGATTGGCAATAAAGGAATTAAAGACGGTTGTGGCCATTGTTAGCTTCCTCCTTTTAGTATTTCTGTTGAAAAATTATCAACTATCAAGTCGTGTAATACCCTCTTCTAAAGCAATAAGTACCGCGTCATTATACTCTTGAGCTGAAATCCTTCTTGAAAGAGGTTCTATCTGCCAGGCAATTGTGCAAGGCCTGTACTGGGACATAATATTAACATAGGTGTTCCTTGACACTTCATTGCTCAAAAATCTCATAATATCCTTTGTACCGGCAAGATCTTCTGGCAGTACAAGATGCCTTACGACAAGTCCCTTTCTTGCAAGCCCTGAACCATCAACAACAAGATCTCCCACCTGTCTATGCATCTCAACAACCGCTTTTTTAGCGATCTCCGGATAATCCGAGGGCACGTCCGCAAGCCTTGCG
>JADFYT010000266.1 GCA_015232935.1 Desulfamplus sp. | reverse complement strand
GGTTATCTGCGGCGGTATTGATAGAAGTTCCATGCAGCAATTAAGCTTTTACGGCATCAATGTTTACTCGTGGGTGACCGGCAATGTGGAAGACGCGTTAAGCTGTTTTCTTAAAGGAGAACTTGACTCAGGCTGTATTCTGGGAAAAGGCGGCAAGACTCGGGAACAGTGGCAATTCAGAGGAAAAAAGAAGAACATGTCATTCAGTAGTTGCGGTTTGAGAAAACATAATCAAAAAGAGGGGGTAATGAATATGTCAGGAAGCGATGGAACAGGGGCAAAAACTCAGATAAGTGCAGCGGAAAGAGGTCGTGGCGGATGTAATACCGGAGGCGGCGGTCAGGGATCTGGTGGAGGAGGCCAAGGAGCCGGAAGGGGTCGCGGTGCTGGAGGCGGTGAAGGTGCCGGTCAAGGAATCGGTTCAGGCCAAGGTGGTTTTGGCCAGGGCATCGGCGGAGGTCAAAAAGGTTGCGGGGGTCAGGGCGGCGGCAAGGGCGGTTGTGGCAACCAGAGAGGTGGCGGCGGCAAGGGTGGTGGAAAAAGATAAGCTTTTTCACATTACAACAAAGAAAAAGGAGGTGAAAATAATGCCTGGATTTGATGGAACCGGCCCAATGGGCAAAGGCCCAGGATTTGGTTGGGGTAATGGACAATGTCGAAACGTTAAACAGTCAGGTGAAATGCCCCCGATACCATGGCAGGGCTCCGACAGCAGGAGAGGCAGGAGTGGTTTTGGCGGTGGTATGGGAATGAGAAGGCGTGGATGCGGACAGATGAACAGTGAGTATAATTGTGACATAACAGAAGGTGACCGCTCTTTTTTGGAAGAGCAGAAAAGCCACCTTGAAAATCGTCTAAATTCAATAAGGATGAGGCTTGAAGAACTTACATCTGCCAAACCTGATAAAGCAGAAGACAAATAGTAACAATATTTAACATTGAAGATATTAACTGCCTGAGGGTAATTTCTTCCTCAGGCATCTTTTCAAAATCGTCTTAAAAGGAGGTAAATCATGGGAAGCAAATACAAAGAGGCTTTTAAAGCTGGATTAGCTACACTGATGATTCCTGTCGCTAAAATGATACTTGATGTCATTTTAGATAAATTATCGAACAGACAGGATATTCGTTCAATCTATGGGCAAAAGGGTAGAGATTATAACGCTCAGAGGAGATGATTAATATGTCTAATATATTTAAATCCGCGATAAAGACGGTCTCAAAACAAAACAGGGATTTTTCCGATATCGCTACACTGGCAGGAATGTCATTAGCTAAATCAGGAACCTCATTGGTAAAAGGCATCTTGAGCAAACCAGGTATTCATGCCTATCTGGAATATCAGATTCAAAAAATAGTGTGCGGATTGCCGGATTCAGGCACGCACTCTGAAATTCCTGCGGTTGCCAGAACAGCCGATGAGATTGTTCGTATTTTGAAGTCAAAACGATTTTATCCCAATAGAATAGCTGTGGATGGAGTTCCGGGGAGCGGTAAAAGCACACTTGCAAGAGCACTTGCGTATAGACTCAATATGGATGCGATCTGTCTGGATCATCAGAATCTGAATGAAAAAATTTATTTTGAGAAAGCCGCTGCAATCTATGAACATCATAGGTTGCTCAGAACACAGGAGCTTGATTGCTTTGATGCCATTATTTACATTGACGAGCCGGTTTATATTTCAATGGAAAAGGTAGTGAAAAGAAAAAGAGGAGGATACCTTGTAGATATTCTTGACTATAAAAAATTAAAACAGATTGGAGAAAAAGCGTTTTTCTCTTTGGCAGGTGAATATATTCCTGTTACGGACGGATTTGTAAAACTAAGGCTGAAACCCAAAAAAGGATTCAAAGACCTTGAGTATTTGCAAAGAGAACTATTACAAAAAGGGTTGGACGGTAGAGGCCTCACTAAAGAAGCACAGTTTTTTTTATGTGTGGACGGTAAGGCAAGCAAAGGCTTTTCAGCGTACATCAATCTGCGGGAATATAAAGAAGAGCTGATTTCCGGTCTTAAATCAGGGATTAACTCCACTTTGTTTCAGGAGAAAACAAATAAAAGGGGTGGACAGGGAAGATATGGAACTTATTTCCAAAATCATTGAGATTCTCATTGAAATTGATAATAACATTCATCAAGCTATTCTCAAAACACACCGTCCATGGTTGACGAAATCCATGACAATCTTGACCCATTTTGGCTCAAGCACAGTTTGGTCAATAATCTATCTCATTTTATTTATCGTTATCAAAAATAAAGTGGGCGGACTTCTTGTCATCCTTATATTCGCTGAACTTTTGGGGCTTTTGATTATCATCTGTTTAAAGCATCTTACAAAGAGAGAAAGACCGTCTAAAAACCTTGCAGTCAGAATCATTGATCCATGGAACCGATATTCTTTCCCCTCGCTTCATTCCGCACGGGTCTTCATGATCGCGACAGTCATGGGTGTTGCCTGTCCAAAATGGTGGGGATATATGATAAGCATAGCCATTTTGATAGGATTCTCCCGCCTTTATCTTGCAAAGCATTATTTGTCTGATGTTCTGACAGGAGCATTGACCGGCATATGCTCAGCCCTGATATCGCTATACTTTTTTAACTTTTTTTGATGGTATTTTATTACTCAGGGTTTTCAGTCCAACACCAATCGCGGTAAAGATACTTATATTCTTACTGCAGGAATTTCAATCCTGCAATCACAGGAGCGAAAATCGTTTATGCTCTGGTTTGTCAAAGTTAAGGAGTAAATATGAAAAGCAAAATTGAAAATTTAAAAAAGGGTCGAAAAATAGCCTTTATTTCATCATTTGTGGCTTTTTTATCAGCACTTGTAAAAGGTATTGTCGGCTATCTGTTTAATTCTCCAGTCTTGATAGCAGATGCTTTTCACAGCGGTGCAGATCTTTTGACACATGTTGCTTCAGGATTTGGCCTCTGGATCGCTTCAAGGGGTAAAACAGAAAAATTCCCTTACGGATTATATAGAGCCGAAACCATAGCCTGTTTAGTTATCGGCGGGTTAATAAGTGCAATTGGAATTGAATTGTTCCGGGATGGATTTCATAAACTTTTATATCTTGATCCTGTAAGAGAGTTTCCGGTTTTTCCTGTTGCAGCAAGTATCTTTTCGGCCATCGCCGCATTTGTGGTCGCAAAAATGGAGTCAAAGGCCGGCAAATCAATAGGCTCTCAATCACTTGTTGCCAACGCCCGTGAGCAATTTCTTGATGTTGTCACCTCTTTGGTCGTGTTAGCAGGCATATTGCTTGCCTATCTGAAAATTCCATATGCGGAAGGAAGCATAATTATTCTTATCTCTGTTCTTCTTTTGAAATTAGGCGTTGAAAATATCTGGAGATCTCTTCTGATTTTGATGGACGCAAATCTGGATCCTGAACTTCAGGCTGATATTGAAAAAAAGATCAACGAAATATATGGAGTTAAAGGTGTCAGGTCCGTTAAAATTCGTCAATCAGGTCCTTTTAAAATGGTCGAATGTGTCATCGCAACCAGACCATCCATCTCTTTATACAAAGCACATGAGCTGGCAGACAAAGTGGAAAATCTTATCGAAAAAAACCATAAACAGATCGAGTCTGTTTTTATCCATGTGGAGCCTGCCAATGAGAAGGCTCTTCTGCCATGATCCCTGTCAGGAACATGGATGGTATGGAGTCTGAAACACACGGCCATTTTTCCAGGGCTCCTTACTTTGTTTTCCTGAAAT
>JADFYT010000265.1 GCA_015232935.1 Desulfamplus sp. | reverse complement strand
TTTGGAAACCAACACTTCAAACAGGTTCCAGGGAGAGTTCAGGCGTACTTTGCTTGATCTTGAACTCCTTGAATACGCGATTAACAGAGACGATCTTGTACGCACAACCTCAGACAAACATCTTGTGATAACCTGCCTGGATCATATCAAGGATGAATACCGGTTTTCCTGGCATGGAAATATAATTCACTGTGACGATGAATTTGATTTTACAAAAAAGGTTGCAAAGATTCTGGGGTTTAAAAGTGTTT
The DNA here is from genome assembly GCA_015232935.1 of Desulfamplus sp. GTDB lineage: Bacteria > Desulfobacterota > Desulfobacteria > Desulfobacterales > Desulfobacteraceae > Desulfamplus. Next base: position 3,502 of record JADFYT010000265.1, on the reverse strand, counting down.
ATGCCAGCACATCAGATGATTCAAGTAAAATCAAAGCCCTTTTTTAGTCCATAGCCTGGCCTCTTCATCTATAGTTTTCCAGATACCTAAATTTGGTTAAAATGCCGTATAAGACCACTGGCAAAGATTCAGTCTCACCAAAAGATTTTTCTGGAAGTCTATAATAACTTTAAACACAGGGGAGTTTAATTCAGTGAATACAGCATCCATATTTTTTCCGGTATTGTTGTTAATCATGTTTTTTACGGCCAGCAGCTCGTCAGCGTCTGATAATAGTGTCGATAACAGTATATATGCGGATCTTCTAAAAAAATATGTAAAAAATGGCATTGTGGATTATCAGGGATTCAAAAATGAGGAGTACCGCCTGGATGAATATCTGAAAATACTTGAGAATACGCAATCTATAGAGCTGTCCGTTAATGAGAGGTTTGCATTTTACATCAATGCCTACAATGCGTGGACGATCAAACTTGTTTTGACAAATTACCCGGGGATCAAGTCCATCAAGGAGCTGGGCTCACTATTTAAAAGTCCCTGGAAGAAAAAGATTTGCCGGATTGACAGACAACTCCTGTCCCTTGATGATATTGAGCATAAAATTCTTCGTCCAACGTTCAATGACCCAAGGATTCATTTTGCCGTCAACTGTGCGTCCAAAGGGTGCCCCGTACTCATTTCCGAACCTTATGCCGCAAAGACTATAGAAAGACAACTGGAGCTTTCCACACAGACATTTATCAATGATCCTCAAAAGAATTACCTTCAAGGCGACACTCTTTATGTAAGCAGCATCTTCAAATGGTATTCCCAGGATTTTGGCAATGATGTTGTCAGGTTTGTTTCAAAATACGCTTCAGGCACACTGATGGCGGAACTGAGTGCCGGAACAGACAAAATCAAAGTTCGTTATCTGGATTATGACTGGTCATTAAACGGAAAGTAATTTCTGTTTTTCTACGGCCAGAAAACAAAAAGAATGTTGGTTTAAGGGTGTAATACAGAGTTTTTATGCGATTTTTTTCATTCAGTCAAAACGGATTCAAGAACTTAAGATTTCCGGTCATCGCTTCTGGAATTACCATTACCATTCTTGCAATCACCCTTTATATTGCCAATCCCCATTCTTTCAGACTGATTGATAACAGGTTGTATGATCTGTGCCTCGGGCTTGCGATTTCAAGTCACTCCGGTTCAGACACAGGCGGTAAAAATGATTATAGATCTGTTATTGTGGATATTGACGAATACAGCCTTGCCCAACTGGGACAGTGGCCATGGCCAAGGTATCATGTGGCCAGACTTCTCAATAAAATTCATGATGCCGGAGCTGTTGCCGTTGGCATTGATATTTTGTTTGCGGAGCCAGACAGAACATCTCCTGTTGTAATTCAAAAGGCTTTGAAAAAAGATTTCAATATTGATCTTGCGTTTTCAAAATCTTCACATGACATTATAAATGCCCATAACCTTATGGACAATGACACTCTTCTTGCCCGGGCGATCGCTCAGACATCTTCCACTCTTGGATATTACTTTAAATTTAATCAAGAAAATCCTGAAACCATAATGGATTTACCCGCATCCGGAGCATATCCGGTCAAAACAGGTGAAACAGAGGATGTTTTTTCCTATCTGGCACCCCTTTCAGCCAATATTCAATTCAAACCCGGCACTGACCCGTCCGCCATATTCAGATATCTGTTCCAGGCAGTTGATATTGTGCCGCCCATTACGCTTCTTCTCCATAATGAAAACAGCGGGCAAACAGACAAGGAGAATGCACTTCAACACCATGAAGAGAGCCGAATAAACAGAGGCAACACTTCTACCGGTTTTATGAATACCATTGCAGATGATGACGGAGTTTTAAGAAGAACGCCGCTTTTTATCTCATGGAAAGAGACGATGTATCCCCAACTTGCACTGGCGACCCTCATGAGTGTAATCAAAAATTCGAATCCCCTGATAAAAATTTCACCCAACGGAGTTGAATCCATGACAATAGGCACAACAGTTGTCCCTCTGGATCATAATGGTTCTATATGGATCAACTATCGAGGACCGGCACACACCTTTGCATATATTTCCGCTGCAAGGATAATGGATGACAAAATAGATCCAGATTCGCTAAAAGGAAAAATTGTCTTTATAGGAAGCTCGGCGGCAGGATTAAAAGATATAAGGGTTTCACCTTTAGACCAGAATTTTCCAGGTGTCGAGGTTCATGCCACAATTGTTGACAATATCCTGAAGGGGGATTTTATATCAAGACCAGACTGGACAACTGCTTTTGAGGCATTAATTACAATTTTATGCGGTATTGTCACCACCTTTCTGATTGGATGGGCAGGGCCTGTTATGACACTGCTAATGACAATTGCAGCCGGAAGCTCAATTTTGTTCACAAGTGCGTGGGCTCTTGATACCCATCATATATGGATATGCCCCCTGTTTCCATTCCTCGTGCTTTCTGCCAATTTTGCCATATTAAATCTTGTAAAATACGGTTTGTCTGAAAAAGACAAGAAGTTTTACCGATCTGCCTTTGGCCACTATGTGTCGAGATCCGTGGTTGACCAGATAATTGAGTCTCCGGAAAAATTCAATCTGGATGGAGAGGAAAAGCAGATAACGATTCTTTTTTCCGATATACGAAATTTTTCTGCCATTTCCGAGGCTCTGTCCCCATCTCAGGTAAGCCGGCTTCTTCATGACTACTTTACACCGATAACCAGAACCGTGATAAGCCATCAAGGCACGTTGGACAAGTTTATCGGAGATGCCATGATGTGTTTCTGGAATGCTCCTTTAAATATCTCCAATCACAAGGCATTGGCTCTTGATGCTGCCATTGATATTCTTGAAACACTTGAAGGATTAAGCCATATGTTTAAAAAAAAGTATGGCGTGGAAATCAAAACAGGGATAGGAATGCATTCGGGAGTGTGCCGTGTCGGAAATATGGGTTCAGCCGATCTTTTTGACTATACAGCCATTGGAGACAATGTAAATATAGCCTCAAGGCTTGAAGGGCTCACAAAATTCTACGGTGTTGAGGTTCTGTTCAGCCAGAGCATGATACCGGAGTCTAAAGCAGATATCAGATTGCAAAACAAAAAGACGCAAATTCAGTATGTTGACAGAGTCAGGGTTAAAGGCAAAACAGAACCGGTCAATATTTATACTGCCCGCTGGCTGAAGGAAGATATTGAAGATATGGAATATTCATTATTAAAAGAAGAACTTGACCATTATCATCATGCAATTGAAAAGTATGTCAACAAGGATTTTAAAATGGCTTTTGAGATATTTTCAGAACTTGATAAAAAAGAGAGCGGTTCCACAAAGATCTACTCTATTTACAGACAGAGATCTCTGGAATTTATCGATGTTCCTCCCGATCATAGGTGGGATGGAGTTTTTAATCATACAAGCAAGTAACAAAGTCATGTTATGTGCCAATCTTGATAAACCTTCATGACCGTTGCAAGGCTACCCC
>JADFYT010000264.1 GCA_015232935.1 Desulfamplus sp. | reverse complement strand
TATTGATGAATCCGGTGCAACATATGCATTGATCACTGATATGGGAGGCAATCCCCTGTTTACAGCAGGCGAAGAGGACTTTGATGTTGATACTCTCGCAGCACTATCTGCAGCAAACTATGCGACTACAAAAGAGATTGCAAATCTAATAAAGGAAGATAATTTTTCTTTGCTTTTTCATAGGGGCAACAATGAAAATGTCCATTTTGCAAAGATAACCCAGGATATACTGATGATTGTTCTTTTTAAACCTTTTCTTTCGTTGGGATTATTACGGCTTAAGATAAACAGCTTGCAGCAGAAAATTGTTTCCATTATTGGCGTATAAGAATAAGGTAATGTTAATATTTAAGACAACCGCTTGCATTGGATTTTTATAATGGCTATCGTAAATTTAAAAGATAAAACCATACAGATCAAAATTGTTTATTATGGTCCAGGCAGAAGTGGAAAGACCACCAACCTTGAATTTATCCATAACAAGCTTCAGCAAAATAGAAATCAACAGATAAGCAAGCTGGTTTCTATAGATACTAAAGGAGACAGAACCCTTTTTTTCGATTTCTTTCCGGTCAGTTTGGGGAAAATTAATGGATTTGATCTAAAATTAAAACTCTATACAACTCCGGGACAGGTCAAGTATGAGGCAACCAGACGTTTGGTTCTCAAAGGGGTTGATGGTATTGTTTTTGTCGCTGATTCACTTACATCAAGGCAGGATGCCAATCTTGAGTCTTTTGAAAACCTAAAAAGCAATCTTTTGTACCACAAGCAGAGTTTATCTGACGTAAAGTTGATATTTCAATGGAATAAACGTGATATTGACGAAAATATGATCCCTCTTTCAAGCATAGAGGATATGCAAAGGCTTTTAAATTCTGAATTACGTGTTCAATCCTTTCCGGCAAGTGCAGTAAGTGGCATGAATGTTCTTAAAACGGTCAACTATATCTCTAAAGAGACGGTTAAGTCTGTTATTGAAAAAACAATTCTGAATAAACCCAAACTGCCCAATTGATAGACAACCTATTTGTTGCGTTTCGTTATTTAAGACTTTTGGCCTCTTAATCTTGACTGCCCTATTCTTTCAAAACCTTACAGAGATAATGGTGATGTATGGATTATAAGTTGTTTCGTAATATGCTTGCCCCCTATCTTGTTGATCATATGGCCGGAATTCAGGCATTCAAAAGACAGCTTGCAGATATCGCGGTCGAAGATGCGTTTGATAAAAAGTTTTTGACAGTGCTAAACAATATTATGAGTTGTCTTGAGGCTAATGAAGCTATTAAAAGTTTGGGGATGACCCTTCTTGATGAAGCTGATTTTTTTTCTGACACATCAATTCATAAGGCAACAAAAAGCAAGTATCTGGATAAAATTCTTTCTGATAGTGACTATATTGAACATACTAAAACCTTCAATTTGAGCATTATCCAGACATATGTTGAAAAGATTATCCATAAACAGCTCTATGAGATCAATATCAAGATAGAGGAAAATCAGAGAAGTCTTAACAAGCTTGAAGTGGCCTCCGGAAAGATGAGAGAGGAGGTTCAGAACCAGAACCTTATTCAACAGGCAAACCAGGTTCAGGCTGCTCATCAGGTAGTCAGGCAGGTAGCTACTAATCAGGTACAGGCATCTCGAACACAGCCATCTCAATTGATCCGCAAGCATCAGGGAATTGTGCAGCCACAACAACAAAACCTTCAGTCTCAACAACCTGTACGTAATAGCCAGCAACCCGGACAGGCTGCCGATTTTTCTGTTCAGCGGTCCATGTCCGGGCAGACAGAAATATCAGCAACCCCGTCCCAGATTCAATCGCCTCATGATATACCCGCAAAATCCAGGGAAATCCAAACACAGGCAACTTCCTATTTTCTTCTGATTGAAATGGATCAGCAACAATGTGCTATACCATACAATACTATAGTAGAAATCATCAAATTCAACAAGCCGGTCTCTGAAAAGATCCTTAAAATAGGCACGATTCCCTATAACAAACTTGTTGGATTTACAAGAGGTTCTGTGCTCAGATCTGTCAGTAATTCACCTGTTGATAAAAAACAGTCTCTTGGCAATATGAATGCAACACTGCCAAATCAGGAAGATAAACGGTTTGCGGTAATTACAAATGTAGATTCTGCCTACTACATCCTGTTTGTTGACTACATTGTCTATACCGAGCCTGTAGAAGGCAGAGAAGCCGGTGATTATATAAAAACCGTTGAGGGCGAATATAAAATTATCAATCCCTGATGTGATGCCTTAAAATAATTTACTTACAAGAGGTTAGAATCTATGTTGAATGGAACTCTTAAAACCTTTTCTCTGGCCAGTTTGCTTCAAATTTGTTCGAACGAGAATAATACGGGTGCTTTGGAATTCTCAATGAAAGGCAGCCTGTGCGGAAGGATTGGCTTTGAGAATGGGGATGCTGTCTATGCAGATTTTCTTGGGATGAAGGGTGTTGATGCGGTCAGGCAGATATCTCTTCTAAAGGAACTGGATTTTAAGTACAATAACTCCACTGAAATTTCCGAAAGAAATATTGATTTTGATATAAATTTTCTTACAATTGACTGTACACGATACACTGATGAGAGTATTGCGTATCTTGATGAGCTCAAAGAGAAAATTCAAAAAAAATATGCTATTGATTCTTTAAAAATATTTGAATATGACAATTATGTTTTTGTAGCTCTAAATTTGCTCGGGGTCAGCTATTTTGAAAGCTATGAAAACAATATTCTTAAGGTTGTTTATATTGATAAAAATATAAATGCCCGAATCCAGATCGTTTTTACTCAGCAAATTCTGACCGATTATCTGTTAATCTATATGCGGGAAAAAGGATTTCTTAAATGATTCCAAAATTTGATATTTATCATTCAGGTCTCCATTCAAGCTATATTATTTTTGACAGATACAGGCTTTTTTTGAAAAAACAGGCATTCAGTGGATATATCAAACTTGAAGATAGCCAGACCCAGTGCTTCTCTTTTATGAAGGAGGGTAAGGATATCACGTCTTTTTGGCTCTCAGGCCAAAATATTAATGAGTTTTCCCCCTCTGAAATACCATCTGTATTAAAAAATCCTTTTTTTATCTCATCTTACAAAGCCCCTGGCCAGGCCATGGATTTTTTTGCAAGATGTCATATTGCAAAAGTTGTTTATGAAAATATTTCTTTTGATTCTGTTGAGCTTGATCGTTTTTTTAGTCAGATTGAATCCAAGAAAATAACCGGATTTCTTCAAGCATCCAGGAGCGACGATCCTAAAAGATACATATATTTTTATAGTGGCAAGATTTTTGGTTACATGAATATAAAAGGCAGTGACGGGTGGTTTGAAAAAAATCTTGACAAGAGCCATATTCAGAACGCACTCAAAGGTTCAGCAATGACTGTTTATCTGCTTTCCGCGGCTACTCCTTCGCCGCAAAAACATCAATATGCTGCTGATTCCAACGCTGACAGCAAACCTTTGTCATCAAGGTCTGATACAATATCTGTCCCATCTTCTACTCCAGTTGATAATAACAGAGCTGTTGCTCTTAAGTGTTATGAGGAGATCTTTCAGATGCTTGAAAAAGATACAGAACCAGAACAGTTCACATCTATCTGGAGGATGGCCGCCCTTGAGTTGAGCAATAAGTACCTTTTTCTCAACCCCTTTGCCGGAGAGTTCAGCTATGATAATAACAAAATTGATCTATGGGAAAAAATTGACATAAAAACAGCGGTACATGCT
>JADFYT010000263.1 GCA_015232935.1 Desulfamplus sp. | reverse complement strand
TCGCGTCACGCATACAAGAAAAATGTAATACAACAAAAAGACTGTATGCATTTTGTATGCAAAGTGTGTACAAAAATCGTCAAAATATCCTGCTTTGGACTGACAAAACGAAAAAGACTGTCAAAGTTAAAACCCCTTGACAGCCTTGTATTTGCTGGAGCCGACGACCAGAGTCGAACTGGTGACTTACTGATTACGAATCAGTTACTCTACCAACTGAGTTACGCCGGCTTGTTGAAAAGTCCATAACCATTAATGCTTATGTAATATAAAATCAAGAAAAAAATGCTGAAAAAATTTTTAGACATTATCAAAACTCAAAACAGTAATATCAAACATATAAAAGAATCAGGTATCGAGAAATCAGATATCGGGAATATAAATTTTAAACATGCGGAGTTGACCGAATGCCATGGCTCTGCCAGGGCATATGTTGCTGCAAGGGCTTTTCAGGAAAGCTCAGTGAGCATGATCGCAATATTTCCAACACATAAGGATGCCACCCGTTTTATGGATGATCTTGTGTTTTTCATGCCGCAGATGCAATCCTCAATCCTCTATTTCCCAGGATACCATGAAAATGCATTTTGATTTTCATGATTCGGGGTTGCCATGCAACGGCCGTGACGGCTTAGCCATCCTTTTACCATGAAAACAGATTCTGGTTTTCATGGTTAGGGGCGACCACACAACGGCCATGAAGATTTCATTTTGTTAAAGCCATTTTTGATAATATAAAAGGGTTTTATCCATGCCGTTTATGGCAACTCCTTTAAGTATCGATGCTGTGATGGCATGAACTTTTCTTTCCTCTTCCATTGCACATTGAGCTTCTGATGAGGCTGAGTATATCTGCTGGAATTTGGCGAATCTTACGATATGAACCAGCTCATGTGTAGTTATATATACAAGAAAAGGCAGCAACAGAAGCTCCTTGTTCTGAGCAAGCTTCTTCAAGATGGTACTGTCCTGAAAACAGACGGTATAGTAATTCAAGATGCTGGAACCCAACGCACCATCTTTTTTTCTGGCTTCATAGCCAAGAACCTGTGCAAATGGGCCATCCACAATCTCGTCTCCTTCAAGCTCCTTCAAGGTTTTAATATCATACCGGCTGCGAAGCCACTGGGTTGATGACATTTTATAGTGGTTACTTACAAGCTCTTCGGCAATGCCAACTGCATCACCAAGCACCTTCAACTGCACAGGACTAAAAGTCATTGATTTATTCATAGATTGTCCCTGTGGCAAGCCCGATGAGGTGCTCCCATACAATAAAAAAGAATGGACATATCACAAAGTTTTATGATATAAGTTTCTGATTCATCATTAATATAACATTTGGAAACAGATTAAAGGAGGTGGTCTTTTGGGCAGTGTTATTAAAAAGAGAAGAAAAAAAATGAGAAAGCATAAACATAAAAAGCTCCTCGCAAGAACAAGACATCAAAGACGTAAAGGTAAATAGATTAACATTCATGTGATGCCGACCACGAATAGTACCGCAACAGAAAAAAAAGCGAAAAAGATTTTACTATATTTTCTGTTGCGGTTTCAATTTACATCTCTTGTTTTACAAGAGAACCTTCCTACTCTCCTTTTATTCCTTTCAGGTACCTCATAAAGTCAGAGTCAGTCGAAAGAAGAAGCGTACTGCTCTGATCAAGAGTTGACTTGTAAACATCCAGTGTTTTTACAAGAGAATAGAACTCGGGGTCAACTCCATATGCTGCCGCATAAATCTCGGTTGCCTTTGCATCAGCCGTGCCCTTGATCTCCTGGGCGGTCTTGTATGCCTGAGATCTTACCAGTTGAAGCTCTTTTTCCTTGTCACCCCTTATATTACTTGCCTCTCCCCTTCCTTCCGATCGAAACTTCTCCGCGATCTGCTTTCTTTCCGCGATCATTCTTCCATATACCGCATCACGCACCTTATCAACATAATTGATTCGCTTGAGCTTCACATCCACAAGTTCAATTCCAAAGCCCTCAAGTTTTGGCTGGGCCTGGGCGATAATTTTCTTGTTTATCTCACTTCTTCCGACTTCAATTTTATACTGCGAGATTTTACTGTAGGATTGCTCTTTGCTATCCGCCTGCTGCTCTCCTGTATTTTCGCCCTGATTTCCGTAATTATCAAAAGACTCAAAGGTATCCATGGGTCTGTCGGTATTGCGAACACTCTCTACAAGCCTGTAAGAAGTGATAAAGTTTCTCACAGCGGGGTCAATAATATCATCAAGACGACTCTGTGCATTAACCATGTTATTGACTGTCTGAAAAAACTTTATGGGATCAACTATCTTCCATCTGGCAAAAGTATCGACCCATATATAGGTTTTATCTTTTGTCGGTATCTGACCAGGATCCCCATCCCACTCCTGAAGGTTTTTGGGAAAATAGCTTGCCTTCTGGATAAAAGGTACCTTGAAATTAAGCCCTGGAGTGGTAACCGGATCGCCAATAACCTTTCCAAACTGAGTAATAACCACCTGCTCTGTCTCATCTACAACATAGGCAGATGTCAGAATCAAAAACGCCGTAAAAATCAGTACGGCCACTACAACCCCTTTATATCTGATCATTTTAATACCTCACTTCCTCTTAATAGCTCTTTTACCGCAGGTACTGTTGAGGATTGCATTGCTGCATCTCCCATATTCAAAAGAGGCAAAAGATTTTTCTGTCCAGAATCCACAACATATTTTTTACCAAGTTTTGGCAGGATTTCTGACATGGCCTCCAGATAGAGTCTTTTTTCAGTAACTTCTTCTGCCTTGATATACTCCTTGTATATTGCAGTAAACCTTGCAGCGTCACCCATTGCCCTGTTGACACGATCAAGTGCATACCCTTCGGCATCCTTGATAATCCTGCGTGCCTCACCCTTTGCAGCCGGAATGGCTTTATTATACTCCTCTTTTGCTTTATAGATAAGCTGCTCTCTCTCCTGAACAGCCTCATTGACTTCGTTGAAGGAGGATTGCACTGGCTGCGGAACGTTAGTCTTCTTCATTTCAATAGTAACTATCTGTAGCCCTGTCTCTGCCTGAATCATCTCTGTTTGAAGCAACTCTCTGGCAGCCACAGCGATCTCCTCACGCTTTGAGATAACTTCATTAATGCTGCGATCGCCCACAACCGTGCGCATGGTCGCCTCAGCCATATCTCTTAGAATCGCGTTAACATCCCTGACTTTAAAAAGATAGCTGTATGGATCTGATATCCTGTACTGCACAATCCAGGGAACAACGGCCACATTCAAATCTCCGGTAAGCATGAAAGAGACACCCTCTGTATCATCGTTGGCAAAACGTGAAGGAGTACCCTCATTGCCACTTGTAAAGCCGAACTCCTCTTTGTAAACTCTTTTTATTTTTACCTTGGTCACCTTTTCGATTCCTGAAGGGAATTTAAAGTTCAAACCTGGCTGACAGATTCTGCTGTATTTCCCAAATCGCTGTATAACTCCAACCTCATCAATATCTACAGTAAAAAAAATGGAACTTCCAAAAAAAAGAAAAAAGAGCACAAGAAGCATCAATAGTCCGCCGGGAAACTTGAAATTTCTAAATTTTGACACTATCTCGTCAATCTGTGGTGGTGTCGGCATGCCCCCCATACCTCCATCACTACCCCGCCTCTTTTCGTATTGCTCCTGTTTGTCTCTGAGCTTATCCCAATCCCAATTCATAAAGTCATTCCCTGTAAGCTTAAATTATTAGATCATTAACAAAATATCCGGTACTCTTCATAAAAAAC
>JADFYT010000262.1 GCA_015232935.1 Desulfamplus sp. | reverse complement strand
AAGCACCCATGTCTGGGATATCTCAATCACAAATGAAAATGGGGAGTTGATCTGTGTTTCACGAATTACCATGGCGATTCTAAAGCAGACGAATCCTTAAAACGGACAGTGGATAAATTTGAACCCGTTTCATGGGAGCAGGCCATTGATGAGGTCACCACAAAAACAAAAGAGATTGTGGAAAAACATGGCCTGCGTTCTTTGATGAACACGTAAAAAGTCAATTTGCCAAAATCCGCATCCAGTAAAATCAGAGGGCTATCAGATCAAAAAACGCCGATTTAGGACTTTTTACGCGACTTGCTTCTTTGGTTTTATGTGAAGTTGAGAATTTGCGACTTTAACATAACAAACAAAACCTCGATTTCAAGGCTTTCTGGTGACGTGGCAGACGCCTCTTACTGTGTTGATTTTATGGGGAAAATATTTGTTTCTAAACCATAATGCGACATGAACAAGAGCAATGAGCACCGGCACCTCAACAAGCGGGCCTATTACCGCTGCAAAGGCTTCACCTGAATCAATTCCAAAAACCGCTACAGCAACAGCAATTGCAAGCTCAAAATTGTTTGATGCCGCCGTAAAGCTCAAAGTCGCGGACTGTTCATAGGTTGCACCTGCCTTTATTGACATAAAGAAAGAGACCAGGAACATAACCAGAAAGTAAATGCACAGAGGTATGGCAATGCGGATCACATCAAACGGCAACTGGACAATGTATTCGCCTTTAAGAGAGAACATCACAAGAATGGTAAACAGAAGGGCAATAAGGGTCATAGGGCTGATTTTAGGAATAAAGGTCTGTTCATACCAGATTTTTCCCTTTACCCTTAATCCGATGATTCGGGAGAGCATTCCCGCAATAAAGGGTATGCCAAGGTAGATAAAGACACTTTTTGCAATCTGTCCTATGGATATATCAACTACAGCACCTTGAAGCCCTATCCAGCCAGGAACAATAGTGATGAAAATCCAGGCGTACAACGAGAAAAAAAGCACCTGAAAGATTGAGTTGAAGGCCACAAGTCCCGCACAGTATTCTGTGTCTCCATAAGCAAGGTCGTTCCAGACAATTACCATTGCGATACAGCGGGCAAGCCCGATAAGAATGAGTCCTACCATGTATTCGTGGTGTCCGGACAGAAAAGTGATGGCTAAAAGAAACATCAGAACAGGACCTACAATCCAGTTCTGGACAAGAGACAGCCCGAGCACCTTGACATCCTTGAAAACCTCTTTGAGCTGCTCGTATTTGACCTTTGCAAGAGGCGGATACATCATAAGAATCAGACCTGCTGCAATGGGTATATTGGTTGTTCCAACCTGAAAAAAATTGATAAAATTCTTGATCCCGGGGAAAATATAACCCCAACCTACACCCACAGCCATTGCTGTGAATATCCATAAGGTTAAGAAACGATCCAGAAAAGAGAGTTTTTTGACTTCTGACATGTTTTTTTCGATCTCCTGTTCCTAAGTTATTAATAATATTGACACTAATCCATTTTGGTGTTGATACTTGACTTAAGGGTCGAGACTTGGCGGATAAGCTTCATCCTCTTCATAAGACTTTCTCCAAACAAGTGTCAATGACTTTCAGGGTAATGTGAATAATGCCCGGTTTTCCTCAAAATCTCCTGAAATGATATCCGCTCATATGCTGCTTTTTCTCTATTTGCCCAACTGGTCTTTACCAGATCATTCGGTTTGCCCGCATAAAACTCCTTCACAAAAATTGAGTTAATTGAAAAAAGTATGGTATTGAGATGTTCAAGATCAATCAGATGCTCTCTGTTCAGGGTGATATTCTGAAAATTTTCAGGGCAATGGTCAATGCGAATCTCTTTGCGGGTATCAGCATCACAGGACAGTTTTTGAGTGTCTTTACTGACAGCATCCATCTCGGTTTTGACTGCTACAGGATATCCGTGTGTTCTGCATATAAGAGGCCGGACAGGATAGATCGTGCACATATCCTGATCAAGGAAAACACAGTAGTCTCCCCCGATCTTGTTATCGTCTCTGCTGTCCACATTGTTCATGCCGGAAACATCGTCCATATGTGAGGCAGCATCTATTTTCAGATAACTGCTAATTGCAAATGCCTCAACAGGATAAACTGTGAAATTCCTGCAGCATCCACTACAGCCTGGTTTGCATTGCATGTGTATTTTTAATTCTCTTTCCAGTTTTGCAAGCCAGTCATCGACCCTCTCAACAAGTAATTTATAGTTACGAAGCAGTGGCTCAGGTGCTTTATGGTAAAACGCATTGTCTGGTTTCATGTTGAAAAAATATCGAACCTCCCTGATATGGGTTGAGGGGAAAATAATTGTCCTGATTTTTGAATTCTAAAGTTATTTGCTGTTTATTTCGAGGCTTCAAACAGCATTTTAAACTCTGCATACCCTTCCTTTTCAAGATCCTTGGCAGAGATAAATCTCAGTGATGCTGAATTCATGCAATAGCGAAGCCCTGCAGGTTCGGGGCCGTCATCAAAAAGATGGCCCAAATGGGAATCAGCCTGTTTGCTGCGAATTTCTGTTCTGGTCATCAAAAGGCTTCTATCAACCTTTTCTACAATATTTTCCTTGACCAGTGGACGGGTGAAACTTGGCCAGCCAGTGCCCGAATCAAATTTATCCAGTGAACTGAACAGCGGTTCCCCGGAGACAATATCCACGTAAATTCCTGGCTCCTTGTTATCCCAGTATTCATTACGAAACGCCGGTTCTGTTCCATCTTCCACAACTACTTTATACTGCGATGGCGTAAGTTTTTCTTTCAAATCTGCTTTATTCATCTGGTTCCATGCTCCTTTTGTTATCTCCTGTGCCTGGGTTTCAAAAAGTGAATTCATTGTCAAAACGACTATTGATACAAGTATGGTTACAAGTATTTTTTGCATAACTGTTCCTCCCTCAGTTTTTTTTAAGGTTTTACGGTATTTCAAAAAAAATGCTTTCAAACAACGCTTATGCCCTGGCGGGCACAACCAAGAATGAAAGTCTCATGATCACAGATATTTTAAAAGACTTTCACATAAAAGATAAGCCTCTTTGCTACAATTAGCAGTTGGACTAAATTTTTCGCATTGAGTAAAATAAAAAAAAATTACTGATTCTTGATAACTATTGCTGATAATGCTAATCTAAATTTTATACTGTTATAACTGACATCAAGAAGGTAGATTTGTGGCCTATTAAAATTATCGATAACCAATGAATTGGTTTTTGGTTGTTTATTATTTAATAATATTAGATGCTTATGGTCTATTTGCTTGATATCGGTAAAAGACAAGAATATTTAAAACAAACTTTTTACCACAGGAGAGATTAAAAAAATGAGTCAAGTGATCAGAGACGGTGATAATACTGTTATAATACCAGGTATGAGCGTAGTTGCTTCAATGGCAGAAGATTTCAAAAAAGAGATTTTGTCAGCGATCCACACACATGGCGGTAATTTGGTTATTGACCTTGCTGGAGTTGATATGGTTGATTCTGTGGGACTTGGTGTTATTATCGCCGCTCACAATACATTGACTCAGAAGGGAAATACTCTGAGCGTGATAAATGTTTCCGATGAAATTTACGGCCTTTTCAGCACCATGCGTCTTAACAGACGATTTAAGATTGAAAAAGTTCAGTAAAAATTGAGATGTCAATCTGCCTGTAAAGAATATAATAGTTTCAGTTACTACTAAGTTTTTAGATGCTACTATTCAGATGCTACTAATATCAATAAATATAGACTTCCTGAAAAGT
>JADFYT010000261.1 GCA_015232935.1 Desulfamplus sp. | reverse complement strand
TTGTGTTTTTTATGATTCGGGGTGGCCACAAAATATAAAAAATATTACACAAAGAGGCAACTCTTTTCTTCTTTCCCCCAAACCCGGAATACATGAGTTTTTTTAAAAAAAAATCTTTTGATTCGCCTGGAACGCTGAATCAAAATCATCACCTGAATCCATATTTTTTTCTGTTGTTTTTTTTATTGACAAGGTTACCGAACTCTTTTAAAGGTAAACCATACTAAAAAAGTATGGATATACCAGACTATATGAGTTCAGGTATAAAAACAGTCAATTTTCATGATTCAACAAGAGGAATTAACCATGTATAAAAAAACATTATCTCTGAGGTTGATGTGTGTGTGTTGCACAACCTTCCTTGCATTTCTCTTAATGGAGCAGACGAGCCTGTATGCCAAGGCTTCCGGCCTGATCCAGCAGGGGAGATCCGACGGTATTGTAATCGACCTTGCGGCTATTCCGGGTGGAGATCAGATGCCCGGGGTGACCTTTTTTCATGATCTTCACACGGAACAGGTGAAGAAGAATGATTGCAGTGTATGTCATTTAAAGGAGAATGACAGGTTTGTATTCAAGTTCAAACGCCTTAAGGATACCGATACCAAAACAGATATGGCGATTTACCATGACAACTGTGTTGCCTGCCATGCTGAAGTAAAATCATCTGGCAAAAAAGGCGGGCCTCTTGAGGCACAGTGTCGTGATTGTCATAATACCAATTCTGATCTGGTGTCAACCTGGAATCCCGTTGAGTTTGATAAATCACTGCACAACCGCCATGAAAAATCAAAGTCCATTGTTGGCACTGCAAAAAGCATAACCGATGCCGAGACCAAACAGGCTGCCGGGACTGAACAGGCTGCTGTGGCTGAACAGTTCAATGAAGAGACCAATTGCAGTGCCTGCCATCACTCCTATGATGAAAAAACGCAAAAGATATTTTACGAAAAAGGAAAAGAGGACTCATGCCTTTACTGCCATAAAGATGTCAAGGTAGATAAGGCCGATTCCATGCGTAATGTATCCCACAACGCCTGTGTCAACTGTCATTTTGTGGAGATGAAGGATTTTGCCGGCCCCATTGACTGCAAGGGATGTCATGATCTTGAGGCACAAAAGAAGATTCAAAAACTTCAGGATGTTCCCAGACTGAAGAGAGATCAGCCTGATATGGCAATAATTACCGGTCTGGACCCGGCTCTCAAATCACCTGAAGAGATTGCCAAGGCTTCCAGGCAGCTTATGAATCATGTTGTATTTGACCACCAGAATCATGAAAAAATGTCAAAAAACTGTAGGACATGTCACCATGACAGCCTTGAAAACTGCAAGGAGTGCCATACTGCAACCGGCAGCGAAAAGGGTGGATTTGTCAAACTTGAAAAGGCCATGCATGACAATAAAAGCGATCAGAGCTGCATAGGATGTCACAATAGCCATCAAAAAGCTGCTGACTGTGCCGGTTGTCATGATCAGGTGCCCAAAAAATCATTTTCAGACAACGACAGAAGCTGTTCAACATGTCATGGTGTTGATACTCAAACAATTGACCTTACGACAATGGACAAAGCTGCTGTATCAGATACGGCAAGGAAAATCGTTGAGGAACGCAACAATTCCTTTAAGAAGGTGGCAGATGACAAGATTCCCGAGAAGGTAAGTATTGGCTATATTGCAGATAAGTATGAGGCTTCTGATTTCCCCCATTCCAAAATCATAAAATCAATCCAGAAACGGATCGAGAAAAACAGCATGGCAAGGACTTTTCATGGTGATGAAACTGTGCTGTGCATGGGATGCCATCATAACAGTCCGGCTACAGAGAAACCCCAGAAGTGCGGCTCCTGTCATGGCAAGGCAGATACTAAAGGAGATGGCAGGCCCGGTCTAAAAGGTGCATATCACGGCCAGTGTATTACCTGTCATCAGAAAATGAATATTGAGGCAGTTGCGGCAACAGATTGCAATAAGTGCCACAAGGAAAAGAAATAGAAACCCGCTAACCGATACTTAGGAATGAGTCCTGAATAAGACGCCCATTTTAAAATCTATATACTCCGCCATTCAAGGTCGGTGTATCCTGAATGAGCAAATTATTTAAAACCGATTTCTTAAGTAAAAAAACAGAGGAATATTATGGCAATTACCCGAAGGCAATTTCTGGGCTGGATAGGCGGTGCAGCAGCGGGTTCAACCACCCTGGCTGGAACCGTTGCCCACGGTGCATCCAATAAAGAATTCAAAGGTTATCCCGGCAGTTTTGGTGTTCTTCACGATACAACAAAATGCATTGGATGCCGTAAATGTGAGCAGGCGTGCAGCGAAGTCAATGCCATGCCCGCACCCAGTCATCCATTTGATGACTTGAGTGTACTGGAAAAAGAGAGACGGACGACAGTTACCGAGCACACTGTCGTAAATAAATTTGAAAAGACAGGAAATGACAAATCAGGGGTCAGGCAAATTGGCGGTAACAACGCAGAAGGTGACAACGCAGACAAAAATATCGCCCTGTATGCAAAAAAACAGTGCAACCACTGTCTGGAGCCGGCCTGTGCATCAGCATGTTTTGTCAAGGCATTCCAGAAGGATAAAACAGGAGCTGTAACCTATGACGCATCGCTTTGTGTAGGTTGTCGCTACTGCATGGTTGCCTGCCCGTTCAACATTCCAACATATGAGTATGATGAACCCCTTACACCAAGGGTCATGAAATGCACCATGTGTCTTCCGCTTGTCAAAGAGGGAAAACTGCCTGGATGTGTAAGTATCTGTCCAAGAGAGGCATTGGTGTTTGGTGAGAGGGAAGATCTTGTTAAACAGGCCAGAATGAGAATTCAGAAATACCCTGATCAGTACGTGGATCATATCTATGGTGAACATGAGATGGGAGGGACAAGCTGGCTTTACCTCTCGTCTGTCCCGTTCAGCGAGATCGGCATGAGAGAGGATCTTGGTACCCAGTCAGCTCCGCAGCTCACAGCTGGTGCTCTCTCTGCTGTTCCAATTGTTGTTGGACTTTGGCCAGTTCTTCTTACAGGCGTGTATGCAATCTCAAAAAGAAAAGACAAGATTGCACAGCAGGAGCAGCAGGAGGCTGTTGCCAGAACTCAGGAAGAGGCAGATGAGGTAATGGCAAAGAAGCTTGAGGAGCTTAAAAAGAAAATGGCAAAAGAGAAGGAGACAGCCATTAAGACAGAGGTTAAAAAAGCTTTGGATGAGGCGGCAAAAGCGGCAAAAGCAATAGAGGAGGCCAAAGCTGTAGAAGAAGCAGAAGCCAAAGCAGCCAGTCAGAAGAGCGATGATGCGTTTGATGATCAGGACGATGAAGCACCTGATGCTTCTGACAGCCTGTCGCCCGAGGAGGAAAAATAGATGGCACTGCAAAATACTATAAAAGACAGGTTGATGAACAATACCATTATAAAACATCCCCTGATAAATAAAATCGAATGGACTCCGGTGAACGTCGTTACTGCCGTGATACTGGTCATGGGATTCATACTCACAGTAGCCCGCTTTTTTGGCGGTCTTGGTACAGTTACAAATCTTGATAACAACAACCCCTGGGGAGTATGGATAGGGTTCGATCTGCTGTGTGGAGTCGCCCTTGCAGCCGGCGGATATGTTACTTCCTCAGCCTGCTACATATTTGGTCTCAAACGATATCATTCTGCGGTCAGACCCGCTATTCTTACAGCATTTCTTGGCTATGCTCTTGTCGTTTTTGCCTTGAACTATGATGTTGGACGGCCATGGAGACTTCCATATCCGATTT